>JAUWJM010000139.1 GCA_030607715.1 Candidatus Aerophobota bacterium | reverse complement strand
CTTAGTAGAGAAAATTAGAGCTATTAAAGATAAGAAAGAGATAAATCTCATTAGAGATGCCTGGCGGGTAACCAGGTCCACTATAGACTTTATTAAAGGCGAGCTTCGGGCAGGGGTAACAGAAAAACAAATCTTTAACAAGGCTATAAACTATATAGGAGAGAACTCGAGTACAATTTCCTTCCCCCCTATAGTTCTCTTTGGTGAAAGAACTTCTCTTCCTCATGGAAGGCCTACTGCAAGAGGACTAAAGAAAAATGAGCTGGTTCTTTTGGATTTAGGAGCAAGAGTTAAAGATTACTGTGCCGACTTAACTACAACTTTGTTCTTTGGGAGTATTTCTGATAAGTGGTTTCAGATTGAGAAATTAGTTAGTGATGCTCAAAAGGAAGGGATAGACAGTATAAAACCAGGGGTTAAATGCTCTCGGATTAATGAGAGGGTTAAGAAAGTAATAGAAGAGGGAGGATATCCTGGGGCCTTTTTGCATGGAACCGGTCATGGAGTAGGCTTACAGATTCATGAAGAGCCCTTTCTTACCTCTAACTCAGACGCAGTATTCAAACAGGGGATGGGGCTTACCTTAGAGCCAGGTATATATCTTCCAAAAAAAGGAGGAGTAAGATTGGAGGAAATGGTTCTGGTGACTAAAAAAGGAGGAAAGGTTTTCAATGATAATTGCCAATGATCTTCGTCAGGGGATGAAAATTGATATAGATGGAACTCTTTACATAGTGGAAGAATTTCAACATGTAAAAAGGGGAAGGGGAGGTGCGTTTGTAAGAACAAAATTGAAAAGCCTGAACACTTCCCAGAGCATAAGAGAAGTATTCCAACCTGAGGAAAAGATAAAAGACGCTTTTATTGAGAATAAAAAAGCTCAGTATCTTTATAAAGAAGGGGATAATTTTCACTTTATGGATTTAGAAACCTTTGAGGAAGAGATAATTATTAAAGAAAGACTGGGAGAGAAAGTAAAGTTTCTCAAGGAAAACATAGAGGTAACTCTCCAAGTTTATGAGGGGAAAATTGTGGGAGTAGAACTTCCTACTTTTGTAGAGCTTAAAGTAAAAAAGGCAGCTCCAGGTATAAGGGGTGATACTGTTGGCTCAGCTACCAAACCGGTAGTTTTAGAAACTAGTTATCAAATCCCGGGTCCCCTTTTTATAAAAGAGGGGGATGCTATTCGCCTTGACACTCGAACAGGAGAGTACGTAGGAAGAGTAAGGTAGTAATATTTACTGTCTTGTTGTCAATGCGAGGAGCAATAGCGACGAAGCAATCTCGAAATAAGCTCTGGGCTTCGGCTTTAAACAGGCTCCACAATCTAAATCTATTGCAAAATAAGGATCGGGAAAACAATGGATATTAAACAACTGAAGGAAATAATAGCTATCTTTGAATCTTCTTCCCTTTCTGAATTAGAAATAGAGGAAAAAGGAACCCGCTTTAAACTTACAAAAAAAATTTCCCAGGAAAGCATGAAAGCTATCTCTCTTAAAGGAAAAGAAAAGCCTTCTCCGGAAGAAGTATTGGAAGAGGAGGAAGAAAAAATAGAGGAAGAGAAAAAATTAGTTTCTGTTCGTTCGCCTTTAGTAGGAACCCTCTATATATCACCCTCTCCTGAGGAGTCACCCTTTGTAGAAGTAGGGGATGAGGTAAATCCAGGACAAACCCTTTGCATTATTGAAGCTATGAAAGTAATGAATGAGATAACTTCTGAAGTAAAGGGCAAGGTGAGTAAGATCTTAGTAGAAAATGGGCACCCAGTAGAGTATGATCAGGAGCTTTTTTTGCTGGAGGAATAGGTGTTTACCAAGATACTCATTGCTAACAGAGGAGAAATTGCTCTTCGCATTGTTAGGGCTTGCAAGGAATTGGGGATTCAGGCAGTAGTGGTTTTTTCCAAGGAGGATGAGAAATCTTTGCCGGTTCTATTTGCTGATGAGGCTATTTGTATTGGACCGCGTGAGCCTGCAGAAAGTTACTTAAATGTCCCCCGCATAATTAGTGCCGCTGAGATAGCCGGGGTAGATGCTATCCATCCCGGGTATGGTTTCTTAGCTGAAAATGAGTACTTTGCTGAGGTTTGCCGCAGTTCTGGAATAGAGTTCATCGGTCCTCATTATGAAGTTATAAAAAAGCTGGGGAATAAGATTGAAGCTCGCAACATTTTATCTAAAGTTAACATTCCGGTGATTCCTGGCTCTCAGGGGATAGTGAGAGATAAAAAGGAAGCAGAGAAGATAATATCCAGGATGGGTTATCCGGCAATATTAAAAGCGGCTTTAGGAGGGGGAGGAAGAGGAATGAGGGTGATAAAAAGGCGTAGAGACCTGGATTCTCTCTTTGATTTAGCCCAGCAAGAGGCAAAAGCATCTTTTGGAAAGCCTGATCTTTATGTAGAGAAATATATGACTCCAGCAAGGCATATTGAATTTCAGATATTAGCCGATAAATCGGGCAAAGTTGTTCACTTTGGAGAAAGAAACTGTTCTATCCAGAGAAGATACCAGAAATTAATAGAGGAATCGCCCTCTCCTTTTATAAATGAGCCTTTAAGAGAGAAAATGGGAGAGGTAGCAGTTAAAGTGACAAAAACACTGGGATATACAGGAGCCGGAACAGTAGAATTTTTAGTAGATAAACAAAATAATTTTTATTTTATGGAAATGAACACCCGCCTTCAGGTTGAGCATCCAGTTACAGAAATGGCTACAGGAAGAGATTTAGTTAAAGACCAAATAAGGATTGCCGGGGATGAGGTGTTGGAATATGGGCAAGAGGATATTAAAATTGAAGGCTATGCTATAGAATGTCGTATTAATGCTGAGGACTGGGAGAAAAACTTCACTCCCTGTCCGGGGAAAGTTACTGCTTTTCACATTCCTGGTGGTCCTGGAATAAGAGTAGATACACCTGTCTTTGCTGGATACACTATTCCTCCATTTTATGATTCCCTGATAGCAAAATTAATAAGTTGGGGAAGGAATAGAGAGGAAGCTATTTCACGAATGAGAAGAGCTTTGGATGAATTTGTAGTAGATGGCATAAAAACAACCATTCCCTTTCATCAGATTATTGTGGAGAACGAAAATTTTAAAAAGGGTGAGTTTTGGACTAACTTCATTGAAAAGGAAATAATAAAAGTTAAATAAGGAGGAAATCTTGGAAAAAACCTATCAAATAGAGAGAAAAGTAATTATTAATTTAATCAGGAAATTGGTAAGCCAGATTGAGGGAGTTTATTCTCTTAAAAAGAGTTTGTTTGGCAAAGGCATTAAAATAAAAGAATCTGAGGAAGGAATGGAGATTTACCTTGCCCTTATTACCAAACAGGAAAGTTCTGTTCCTCAGATTGTGGAAGAGACACAAAAAAAACTAAAAGATGAAATAGAGAAAACCCTGGGTAGCCCTGTAAAGAAGGTAGATGTAGTGGTTAAAGGAATTAAGTTTTCACCCAAGGGTTAGGATTATCACAGTCAGGACTATTTAACCCTTTTTGGGGTAGGGGAGGCTTTAGCCTCCCAATTCCTCAGGACTATCTTGAACTTACTAAGAGCCAAGAGCTATATAGACTATTTTAAGGAGGTTAAAAATGAGAATTTATCAAAAGGTATTTTGGGTAATAGGGCTAATTGCTTTAGCTGCCCTGTCTTTAGGGGGATTCCTGGTTAGTATAGGATTTATCCCTCGATTTGTTATTTTTGGTACTCTTACCACTCTGGAGCAAAATATTTTGATAGGATTAGCTACTCTTATAGTTTTTGGATTTTTATTTGTACTGAGTATCTATCTTCCAATTGTTACCTGGGGGAAAAAAGGAGGAGCTGCTACAATTCCTTTGAGAAATCCCTTAGGTGAGGTAGAAATCTCACAAAAAGCTATCTGTGAATTTATCCAGAGAGTGGGTAAAGAAGTTCAAGGAGTGGAAGATATAAAAGCTAACATTAAGTCAACGGAAGAAGGAGTAGATGTTCTTCTCACTTTGTCAGCTCAAGCTCAGGGAGAGATTCCAAGGTTAATAGATGAACTACAAACAGTGGTTAAAAACTACCTTAACAAGACAGTGGGAATTGAGAATGTGAGAGAAATAAAAGTTAAAGTGGCTAAAATTCTCTAAAGATTATGAAAATAAAGTATGACCCCAAGGTAGATGCCCTCTATGTTAGGTTTATTGATGAACCAGCTGAATGCGAGGTACTCCGTATCAATGAACAAGTAGCTATTAATATCGGCTTAGGTGAAAAAGTAGTTGGAATTGAAATTCTCGATGCCAGCCAACTCTGGGGAGGGCTTAAGGAAGGTAAGGTAGAACTGGAAAACTTAACAGCGGTAAAATGACTTTAATCTCTGCTGAGAAACTTCGCAGCTCCCCTCTATTGGTAGTCTACCATATTTCTCCTTCCCATGATAGGGGGAGGGGAATAAGGGGGGATTCCAATTCCATTGTTATTGCGAGGAGTAAAGCGAATTGAGCTTCCAATTTGATAAAATTTTGTTTCTGATCTAAAAACTTGACAACCAACTTTTGCACGAAAATTTTTTAACAGTCAAAAATGCCTTTTTTTTGAAAGATTTTCAGTGATAAAACTATATAAATCTTTCGGTATTTCCTATTGACTTTCACCTTTATTTATGT
>JAUWJM010000179.1 GCA_030607715.1 Candidatus Aerophobota bacterium | reverse complement strand
GGTTAGTTTCCACGTTTTTTCGAGTTTGGCCTACTTGATGATAAGAGGTGATCCATCGCGCGTCTACTACTGCTCGTGAGGCTCCTACAGATCCTCCAAGTAGATCAGCTAATTCCCTTATCAGAGAAAAATTTTCTGCCTTTCCCAGTCCTCTTCCTCCCGAGACAATTATCTCAGCCTCCTGAAGATCCTCCACTTTACTCTCTTCTCTAATAAGATCAAGAACTCTCACCGTGGTTTTCTCTAAAGAAAGCTCAGGTCTAATTAAGATAACTTCTGCTTTTCCTTCATTTTCAGGAGAAGCTTTTTCTATTATCTTAGGTCGGACAGTGGCAATTTGAGGACGGTGACGGGGAGAAATAATAGTGGCCATAATATTACCTCCAAAAGCAGGTCGAATCTGAATTAGATTTCTGTTTTCTTTATCTATCTGCAGTGAGGTGCAGTCAGCTGTTAGCCCTGTCTGTAGACGAGTAGCTACTCGGGGAGCCAGATCTCTCCCTATGCTGGTAGCCCCTATAAGGATAATCTCTGGTTTCTCTTCTTTAACTAAATCTACAATAGCTTGAGTATAAAGATTAGTCCGGTAGTAATTGAGAAGAGAATCCTGAATTAAATAAATCCTATCTAAAGGATATCTTCTTAATTCCTCAACGTTCTTCTCGCTATCTTCCAAAAGAAGAAGGGAAAGTTTTACTCCTAACTTATCAGCAAGGTCTCTTCCCACATTTAAAAGCTCTAATGTTATGGGCATAATTACCCCATCCCTTTGCTCGGCAAATACCCATACTCCCCTGTATCCAGAAAGATCAACTACTTTTTCCTCTCTCTTTATCTCAATAGCTTCAAAGGGACAAACTTTTATACAAATTCCGCAGAAGGAACAGTTGGAAAGAATCTTTACCTTTTTATTCTCCAGGACAATGGCTGAGAGAGGGCACTCAGAAATACACTTGCCGCACCCTGTGCACTTTTCCCATATTACTTTAATCTCACTCTTCATATTAAATTCTTCTTCTTTAGCTCCTTAATCAATCTATCAGCCTTTTGAGGTGAACTTCCGGAAAGAATTTCTCCACCAGAAGGAGATTGAGGAGTAAAAATTCTAATTACCTGAGTGGCTGAACCATCTAAACCTATCTTTTTTAAATCTACATCTAAATCTCGGGATGTCCAGTGGGTAATTTTTGCAGCTTTAGCTTTTAATAAACCTCTAAGAGAAGGATAACGAGGCTCATTAATCTCCTTGGTTACCGTAACCAAAACTGGTAAATTAGCCTCTACAAGTTCAAAGGAATCCTCCAAACTTCTCTCAGTTCTTATCATCCTCCCATCTATCTGAATTTTCCTAACATAGGTAACCTGGGGTATCTGAAGCCACTCAGCTATTCCTGGTCCAACCTGAGCAGTATCTCCATCAATGGCCTGTTTCCCTAAAAGAATTAAATCAAAATTCTTAATTTTTTTAATAGCCGAGGCTAAAGTATAAGAGGTAGCTAAGGTGTCTGAACCAGCAAAAGATGGATCAGACAAAATAATAGCAGAATCTACCCCCATAGCTAAAGCCTTCTTTAAAGCTTCCTCAGCTTGAGGAGGACCCATAGAGATCGCGGTAACAAAAGCAGAATTTTTCCCTTTTATTCTTAAAGCCTCTTCAATTGCATTTTCATCAAAGGGATTTATTATGCTTTTAACACTTTCCCTAACAATGGTATTGGTTTGAGGATTTATCTTAATCTTTTGAACTTCTTCAGTATCAGGAACCTGTTTAATACAAACAATTATGTGCATTTAAATTATTTACCCTTTAAAATTAAATTAGCAATAACTCCTCGCTGGATTTCCGAGGTTCCTTCAATGATTTCAAACAACTTCGCCTCCCGCATATATCTTTCTACAGGATAATCTTTGGTGTAACCATATCCACCAAAAACCTGAACTGCTTTAGTGGTTATCTTCATTGCAGACTCTGATGCGGACAACTTCCCCATAGAGGCAATTTTTTCAAAAGGTTTACCCTGATCCAGTAACCAGGCGGCTTTATATAAAAGGAGTCGGGCTGATTCTATCTGAGTAGCCATATCAGCTAAGATATGCTGGATAGCCTGAAAGCGGGAGATAGATCGACCAAACTGTATTCTCTGTTTGGAGTACTCTTTAGCCTTTTCAAAAGCGGCCTCAGCTATACCCAGAGCTCCTATTCCTACTCCAATCCTTCCTGCAGCAAAGGTTCGCATAGCTATTTTAAAGCCCTGCTTCTCTCCCCCCAAAAGATTAGTTTCAGGGACTACACAATCAGTAAATATTAACTCTACATTATGAAGGGCTTCCAATCCCATTTTTTTAAAATGTTGCCCAAAGGAAAATCCTTTTGTCCCTTTTTCTACGATAAAAGCAGCCAATCCTCTGGCTCCTCTTTTTTTGTTCAAATTAGCAATTACTATGTAAACATCAGCAATTCCACCATTGGTGATAAATATTTTATTTCCATTTAAAATATATCCATCTTCTTTTCTTTGAACAGTGGTCTGGACATTTCCAGCATCGGATCCTGCCTCGGGCTCAGTCAAAGCAAAAGCACCCATAGATTCCCCCTTAGCTAAGGAAGAAAGATAATTCTTTTTCTGATCCTCACTTCCAAAGTTTAAAAGAGGATAAGTGCACAAAAGATTTGCTCCAAAAATTAAACCAGTAGTAGCACAAGCCTTAGAAATCCTTTCAGCAATTAAGGCCCAGGTAAGATAACCCATTTCTAATCCCCCGTATTTTCGAGGAAT
>JAUWJM010000020.1 GCA_030607715.1 Candidatus Aerophobota bacterium | reverse complement strand
TTGGGTATCTGTCCATTCATTGGCGTATCAGGGAAAGTATCCTCATCCATAGCAATGGGTTTTGCTACCACCTTTGTTATGACTCTCACGGCGGTTATTGTCTGGCCTATTAATCACTTCATTATTGTTGGGCTTAATCTTCCTTTCTTAGAGTATGTTTCTGATATTTTAGTAATTGCCTCTTTAGTCCAACTAATAGAGATGTTTATCCGTAAAACAAGCCCTGCTCTATATCGAGCTTTAGGAATATATTTACCTCTTATTACTACTAACTGTGGTATTTTTTTCTTAGCATTATCTATACCTATGCGAAATTACGCTTTTTTGGAGAGTGTAGCTTTTGGTTTTGGAGCAGGAGCCGGGTTTACTTTAGTTATGTTAATAATGGCCGGGATAAGAGAAGAGCTGGAGTTTGCTAATATTCCTAAGTCTTTACAGGGAGCATCAATTACATTGATTACCGCTGGCCTTTTAGCTTTAGTTTTTATGGGCTTTACCGGTCTCTTATGAAGGGGTCAGGTCTCAACATTTGAGGAAAATTAATGAGTTTAACTTTAATATCTATTATAACCATGGGAGGGATATCCGCTTTTTTTGCTGTTATTTTATCTATTGCCCACAAAAAATTAAAGGTAGAGGTTGACCCTCGAGTAGAGCAAATCCTTGATATTCTTCCTGGAGTAAACTGTGGTGCTTGCGGCTATGCCAGTTGTAGAGCTTTAGCCGAGGGTATTGTTAAAGGTGATGCCTCAATTAGCAGTTGTATAGCCGGGGGAAGTGATACTGCGGAGAAGATTTCTCGCTTAATGGGAGTGGAATCAACAACTGTTCAAAAAAGATTAGCCTTTGTTCACTGTGGAGCTCAGAGTGAACAAAGAACTAAAAAGGCAATTTACCAGGGAGTAAAAAGCTGTGGCGCAGAAAACATCATAATGGGGGCAGATACAGCCTGTCCCTATGGATGTATTGGATTTGGTGATTGTGAGGTAGCCTGTCCCTTTAATGCTATAAAAATGGTGAAGGGCCTTCCACAAATTGATTTAAATAAATGCACTGGATGCGGAAACTGTGTAAAGGCTTGTCCTCGAAACATAATCTCTCTGGAGAGTCTTGATGATATAAATTATAAAGTAGCCTGCAGTTCTTTAGAAAAGGGCAAAAAAGCCCGACAGGTTTGCAAAAAGTCTTGTATAGCTTGCGGTTTATGTGAGAAGTTCTGTCCCTTTGATGCCTGCGAGCTTAAGAATAATCTTGCCTACATTGATCCTCTAAATTGTCAGAAATGTGGAATCTGTGCCCTTAAATGCCCCACCAACACTATAGTCCAGATAAATTTTTCTTTTAAAGAAAATTAGTAACTATTTAGCTTTCCTAACTCTATAAAGGAAAATACAGTGTTACTTATTTCTTTGTTTCTTTTCAGACCATTCCGACTTTACCGAAAGATATTTTCATTTTAATAAAAAGGTTAAACTTGACAAAAAATAACTATATATTATCATATAAATGAAAATAAATATCATTTTTCTAACAAAAACAATCACTATAAAAAACTTATGAAGGAGTAAAAAATGAATATGGGAAAGGAAATAAGAATGGCAAGGTTGTTCAACCCAAAGAGTAAACACATGGTATTAATAACGATGGACCATGGCATTTGTTGTGATCCAATGAAAGAGATTGAAGATCCTGTGGCAGTAGTTCGGCAAATAGTACAGGGTGGTGCAGATGCAATGCTCTTAACCCCTGGAATTGCCAGGTGTGCATATAAAGAATTAGTAGGCAAAAAAACATCCTTAATGGTACGAATAGATGGAACAGCAACTTCTATAGGACCTGACTTAACAAATGATGAGCTTATTTATTCACCAGAAGGCGCATTACACATGGGAGCAGATGGAATAGCTACCTTCGGAATTATTGGTGTTCCCAGAGAGGCACAACTTTCTCATAAAATTGCTCAAGTAAGTGAGAGCTGTGAAAGGCTGGGTTTACCAATGTTAACTGAAATGCTTCCTGCAGAAGTGGTAAAACATCAATTTGAAAGCAGAGCAGAGCGAAAGTGGCCATCGGACCCAGAGATAATTAAGTATTGCGCTCGGGTAGCTGCAGAATTAGGATCAGATATTGTTAAAGGTTACTATACAGGAGATCCAGAGACATTTCGCGAGGTGGTTAAGTACTGTCCTATGCCTTATGTTGTGTTAGGAGGACCTGCTTCAAGTGACCCAGAAGTTTTATTGAAGTTTACCAGGGAAGCTATGGATTGTGGAGCAGCAGGTGTATCTATGGGCCGTAATGTATGGACCTACAAAGATCCCGCTGCTATTACTCGTGCTATCTGCTTGATTGTCCATGAGGATTTATCTGTAGAAAAAGCATTGAAAGAAATTAAGTAAACCCTGTTAGATGCTCTCTATTTAGCTAACGAGGTAAAAAGAAGGAATAGTAAAATTGTCTACATCTTTTAAAGAAAGACGAGAAAAAATTCTCCAGTTGATTACTATAAATGAAGAAGTGAAAATTTCTGATTTATCCCAATTATTTAATGTATCAGAGATTTCCATTCGTCGGGATTTAATAGGACTTGAATCAGAGAATCTTTTAAAGAGGACTTATGGGGGAGCAATATCTACAGCAAAGGTTATCCAGGAACAATCCTTTAAAGAGAAGATAAATAAACATCTGGAGGAAAAAAAGAGAATTGCTGCTTTTGCAGTTAAAATGATTCAAAGAGGAGATAGAATTCTCTTAGATTCAGGAACTACCACTTTGCAAATTTCTCGAATGATTAAAAACCCCCAGGAGCTAACAGTGGTAACCACCTCTTTACCTATAGCAGAAGAATTAGGGATATATAGTGGAATTAACCTAATTTTAACAGGGGGAATTTATAATCCAACTTATCAAAGTTTAGTGGGTCCATTAACAGTAAAGAATTTAACTCAATTTCATGTAAATAAAGTATTTATGGGTATAGATGGTTTAAGTATATCTAATGGGCTTACCACCATCAGTGATCTTGAAGCTGAAGTTAGCCAGGCTATTCTCCAGATAGCAGGAGAAGTAATTGTTGTAGCAGACCATAGTAAAATTGGTAGAATTGGTTTTGCTCATATTGCTTCCATTGCCAAGATACATAAATTAATCACTGATGAGTATCCTGATACCAAGGATTTTATCAAAGATCTTGAGGACAAAGGTATAGAAGTTTTGTTAGCCTGATTGAAAAAAGATTCCAATAAGATATTGTTTTACAAAAGATGAATCATATACTCCTTAAAGGGACGAAACTTCTCTGATTCTAAAGTCAAGGTTCTGTAGTCCAATTACTTTCTTGTGAGTCAGATTAGGTTCATAGCTCTGATTGATGAAGTGGATGCCTCTTGATAAGAAGGATTACCATAAAAAAATGTGTTAACATTGGTAATGAAGTTAGATTCTTGATAAGGGAAAAATTAAAAACAGGGCCGGAGGAGGTGAAAAATCGGGAAATAAATAGGCCATTAGCTTGGGGGAAGAAAGGCTTTCTAAAGAGAGAAAGTGTTGAAAAATTTACTTCTTTTTTGGAAGCTTTCCACAGAAAAATGAATTATGTCATTTTTTCCATTAGACTTGTCTCCTTCCTTGGTATTTTGGTAAAGATTTACCAAATCCTACCATAAAAGTGGGGGGAGGCAAGTTAATTTCACTAAAACACTTGATAATAAAGAATTTAAAAGAAAATTACTAAATAACTTTTGACATTACTTACTTATGTAAAAGGAGGTAAAAATGAAAAAGGATATTGGCATAGGAGTGATCGGGATGGGAATGGGTCTTAATCTACTTTATGTGAATGAGGACCCGGAAACTCGTTTTGAAGTAAGGGGGCTTTGCGACATTAATTTAGACAAAACGAAACACGTAGGGAAAGAAAAGGGCATAGATTTTGTCACTACTGATTATCGAAATCTTATTGACAGAAAAGATATCCAGGTAATTGGAGTTTTTTCTCCGGATCATTTGCATGCTCAGCATATCATCAATTCTCTAAAGGCAGGCAAACATGTGATTTGCACTAAACCTATGGTTACCAATTTAAAAGATGCTCTTAGCATAGTAAAACTCACTGATGAAACAGGACTAAAGTTCTTGGTAGGGGAAACCTGTCGATTCTATACTTCTTTTTTAGCGTTGAGGAAAATGTATGATGATGGAGATTTGGGGGAAATTATCTTTGCCGAAGCTCATTATGTTCATGATTTGCGGGAAATAATTCCTCTAACACCTTGGCGGGTAAATCTTCCTCAGGACTTTATGTATGGAGGGTGTTGTCATCCTGTAGATTCTCTGGTGTGGTTTTTGGGAGAAGTTGAGGAAGTGCAGACTTACGGGATAAAAAGTGGTGTTATTTCTGGATATCCTTTAGAGGATACCTATCTTTTAAATTTAAAATTTGCCAATGGAAAGATAGCCAGAGTTTTAGGGGCCTATGGTATTGTTGATCCACCCATACCTATGATGGGTCTCAATATTTATGGAACAAAGGGAAGTGCAGTAGCTGATTTTGCTGATTTTAAGCCTTCCCACACTAAGGTAGTCCTGGATAAGATAGAGACAAAGCCTGTGGCTCAGATGAATTTCCCGGCTGATACAAAGGGAGCTTATGGACAAGGAGATGCGGTAAGGCGTTATATGGCTAATTTTGAGGATTGTATAGTTAATGATAAAAAATCTTTAATAGACGCCAGGGAAGGGACAAAGACTATCGCTGTCCTCTCCGCTGCCTGGGAATCTATCAGGGGAGGTGGAAAGCCGGTGAAGGTTCTGCGGAAATTTTAAGCAAGGAGATTATATTTTTAGTAGATATTAGAAAAGAATCCCTATAAAGATGTGAAAGGGTAAAAATGGGAGAAGGTGGGGAGAAAAATTTTAAAAAAATTGACAAAGATAAATTTTTGCATATAGTTATGAAATAAATACATGAGAATCTAATGGATCAAACATCACTCACAAATCAAAAACTTCACAGTCTGTAAATCAATTGAACATAACCAATCTAATAAGAGTCAACTACCCACGCCCTAAAGGACGTGGTTTCCTTGCCTAAATTTTATAAAAAATGAAGATCAAAAATATCTTAGTTACCGGAGCCAGTGGGAAAATAGGTCGTTCACTTGTTCCTGTATTGATAAAAGAGGGTTATTTTGTAAGAACTGTTCAGTTCGAGGAGCCTATTAATTTCCCTGGGGTGGAGGTAGTAAAGGGCGATGTAAGAGACTATGGGTTTGCCAAAAGAGCTCTTCCAGAAATGGATGCGGTAATTCATTTAGCAAATGTAAAGGAGAACAAAGAAAAATTCATGGAAACAAATATCCATGGCACTTTCTATTTGCTTGATGAGAGCAAAGAGTGTGGTCATATAAAGCAATTTATCCAGGCAGGTTCTGATGCAAGGGCGGGCATTTTCTATTACCTTCATCCCTTTCCTATTGATGAGACCTATCCTCACAGTGCCTATCCTGGATATTATGCTTTTTCTAAAGTGCTTGAAGAGACTATGTGTGAACAATACATGATTCAATATCACCTACCTATTACTATTCTGCGTTTTTCCTGGGTATTTAATGAGGATGATATCCTTGCCCATGTTACCTTGAAGGAACCCAATTTTGGTGTTCCTATATGGCGGGATATTGCTAAGACCTCTGAACAAAAAGAATATTTTAGAAAGAATATTGATGGGGTTGCAAAGTTAACTCATCCGGGGGGAAAGCCTGGAATAAGACATATAGTTGGGATTAAAGACGTAATAGACTCTATTCTTCTTTCCATAGGAAATCCTGCGGCAATAGATAAGACGTTCAATATTTGTGGACCTTCTCCATTTAGTTATGGTCAGCTTGCCAGTTATGTCTCACAGAAGCTTGATTTACCTATAGTAGAATTTGAATACAAAGGGTTTTACGACTTTACCATTAACATTACTAAAGCAAGGTCAATTCTTGGTTACAATCCTCAGTATGATATAATAAAGATAGTGGATGAAGCTATAGCATTTCGAAAATCAGGCAAAAAACGTACTCCAACAAAATATATAGGATAAGATATGCATAAGTTAGGATATGGAGTTATTGGAGTAGGGTTCTTTGGTGAAAAACATATCCAGGTACTATCACAATTGCCAAATGTGAAGTTATTGGGTGTATGTCGACGTTCCCTTCAACCATTAAAAGAGATTGCTAAAAAGTACAATGTTTCTAATGTCTATACCGACTATCGGGAATTAGTTGCCAACAAAGAAATAGAGGTGGTGAGTATTACTACCCATATCAATAACCATCTGGAGCCAACTTTGGCTGCTCTGAGAGCGGGAAAGCATGTCTTTTTAGAAAAACCAATGGCAAGGGATGTCTCTGAGTGTGAGCAGATCATTAAAGTGGCCGAAACAATGGATAAAATCTTTATGGTGGGGCATATCTGTCGTTTTGATCCCCGATATGCAATTGTCAAAAGAAATATTGAAGAGGGAAGAATTGGTAAAATAGCCTCTCTTTATGCCCGGAGAAATATTCCAGCAGCTATAAGTGAGTCGGTTCTAACTAAAATTGGCCCTTTAATGGGAGATGGCATTCATGATACTGACTTGATGCTCTGGTATACAAAGGGTAAAGTGAAGGCAGTTTATGCCAGGACCTTGAGTATCCGTAACCTTCCCAATCCAGATATTGGTTGGGCGATGCTTCAATTTGAAAGTGGCACGATTGGTATAATTGAGACTATCTGGTATCTCCCGAAAAAGACCCCCTTTGACATTGACAGCCAAATGGAAATTATCGGCACAAAGGGGGCAATCTACATCGGCGGTTCCGAGCAGGGAGTTATGATTAACGATGAAACGGGCTGGAAGATACCGGATACCTATTACTGGCCAAGGGTCCACGATCAAATAGTTGGAGTTTTGAAAGAAGAGCTAACTTACTTCATTAATTGTATTCTTAGTGGAAATAAACCAGAAATTATCACTCCAAAGGAAAGTAAAGAGGCAGTAAGGGTTATGGCTGCCGCTGAAAAATCTGCCAGAACGGGAGAAGTGGTGAACATAAAGTAGTATTTTAGACCGTCTACTCTGTTAGATAATAGTAAACATCTAACAGAGTTTACATCCCGGGTTCTCTAATCTGGTTTCCTGGAGATGTGGATGAAGTTCATCTTACGGGATAAAGTGAGGAGTAAAGGAGAAAAAAAATGAAGAAGGGTGTCTGCCAGTGGTCCTTTCCTGATACATTCAGTATAAGGGAATGTATGGAGTTAGCTAAAAATGCAGGGTTCCAGGGAATTGAACTTGTAGTGGGAAACCCCCCTCAACGCTCTAAAGAAAGTGAGTCCGTGGCCAGGGACCTGGGCACAGATACATACCGCACTCCAGAACTAAACATAAATACTCCTGATGAACAGGTGGAAAAGATCTATAAAATAGCATCGGAGGTAAAAATTGAAATATGCAGTGTAGCAAGTGCTATCCCTTTCAACTACCCCTTAACCAGCGAAAAATTAGAAGTTAGAGAAAAAGCCATGAGTGCAGTAAAGCGATCTTTGAGAATTGCTTCCATACTAAAGGCAAAGACCTTTCTTCTCATCCCTGGCCTGGTAACAGAAAATGTATCTTACCTTGATGCTTACCAGAGGGCAAAGAAAGCCATTAGCGATTTAGTTCCCCTTGCAGAGAAGTACAACGTAAACATTGGAATAGAAAACGTCTGGAATAATTTTTTACTGAGCCCGGTGGAATTTAGAGATTTCATCGATGAAATTAACAGTGATTTTGTGGGAGCATATCTTGATGTAGCTAACATCCTGGTTTTTGGTTATCCAGAACAGTGGATAAGAATTCTTGGAAAAAGGATAAAGAAAGTGCATGTTAAAGATTTCAAGTGCAGTATCGGAAATATTAACGGCTTCACTACTCTTTTAGCAGGGGATCTTAATTGGCCGGCAACTATAAAAGCTCTTAAAGATGTAGGATACCAGGATTATTTAGTGGCAGAAATAATTCCTCCCTACAGATTTTACCCGGAAAGAAGCATTTATGACACTTCCAGAAGTCTGGATCAAATTATTTCTGAATTTTAATTAAAGGAGCGGATAAATGAAAATAGGATTAATGGTGGATCCCATCTGGCCACATCTTTCTTATCAGGAGAATTTAAAAAAGGTATCAGAAATGGGTTTCAAAGAGATTCAACTGTGGTATAAAGATATAACCCAGAATTTCTCTTTAAGTCCTGCCGATTTTGTTAAATTCTTGAGAGATGAATTGGGACTGGAACTTGTTGCCTTATCTGCCTATACTGATTTTCTTAATCCCACAAGAGCAAGGGAAGCAATTATTAGAGAGTTTAAAGAGATAGTTAGCTACGCATCTCAGGCGCAGGTAAGGTTTGTAATAACAGAATCAGGAGGAAGACCGGGAGAGATGGATAAATGGGAAGAACTCATTTTCAGACTTTCCGAGATTGGTAATTACTGCAGGGAGCAGGAAGTTTTTCTTCTTATAGAGAACGGCCCAGGTGTCCTTGTTGAAAACACCGAATTAATGTTAAGATTAATTGAGGACCTTAATAATGATTTCATCAAAATAAATTTTGACCCGGCTAATTTAAACTTAGTATGCGAGGATATTGTAGAGGCGGTAAGAAAACTAAAGAATTTAATTATTTGTACTCATGCTAAAGATTCTATCCTTGTACCTGCAAGAAGCAAGCGAGAAATACCGAAAGAGCATATATTTACTGTTCCTGAGGGAGAGGGGTTCATTAACATTCCTCCCGGAGTGAAGTGGGTTTTACCTCCTCTGGGGGAAGGAGATGTTCCTTTTCTTCAGTATCTAAAAGCTCTACAAGAAATTAATTACCAAGGCTATCTGATTATTGAATACCAGGGTGGAGGAGACCGATATCAAAACATCCTCAAATGCAAACATTACTTAGAGAAACTTCTTGCTCAATTGTAATTATCTATTCGTTTGATTTAATAAATATTTTAGAGAAAAAGGGGGTGAGAAAATAGAAGAGAGAAGAATTTTGTTTGTAAACACAGGAAAGATTCTTGGAAGAAGTATACTACAAAAATAAAAGTAGGAGGTAAAAAATGAGCTTAAAATGGTTAAGAAGGTGGGGATTATCTCGTGTGTTGATTACCATGCTGGTAGCATCATTAGTGGTAGGGGTTACGTTCTCTTCGGTTGGGTTAGCTGCAAAAAGAGGAGGAGATGTGGTTTATGGAACCTGGCAGGCACCCGATAATCTTGATCCCCAGGTTACAATTCTTCAGGTAGTTCTTGGAATAGCCTGGAATTTCTGTGACCCTTTGCTCCGTACACGTCCTGATGATCCAAATTTCTATCCTGGTTTAGCAGAATCATGGGAGGTTTCACCTGATGCAACAGTTTACACTTTTCATCTGAGAAAAGATGTTAAATTCCATGATGGTACCCCTCTAACTGCCTCGGCAGTTAAGTTTAATCTGGATCGAATTGTCAACCCTAAAACCAGGTCCCAGGTAGCGATAGGGGCTTTAGGACCCTATGTCGGATCGGAGGTAGTGGATAAATATACTGTTAGAGTTAAATTCTCCAAACCTTACGGTTCTTTTCTTAAGATGGTTTCCACCATATATATTCCCATTGAGTCTCCGACTGCTATAAAGAAATGGGGAGATGAGTATCAATTTCATATCTGCGGGACAGGGCCTTTTATGTTGAAAGAATATGTGTCTCGGGACCATGTAACTTTTGTACGAAATCCTGATTATAACTGGGGGCCATCCTGGACCCAGCAGGGACCACCTTTCCTGGAGAGTATTACCTACAGATTTATTCCAGAGGATTTAACTCGGGTAAGTACCTTAAGAACAGGTGAATGCAATGTTGTAGATGCTATTCCCTCTCACGAGCTGCCCAGTATCAAGAAAAATCCTAAATTTAAAGTGGCTATGACTGGGTTAACCGGCGCTCCCTGGATTTTAATCCTCAACTATCAGAGATTCCCTACCAGCGAAAGAGTTGTTCGCCAGGCTATAGAGTACGCTATTGACCAAGAAGCTTTGGTTGATCTGCTTTACAGAGGAACCAGTGAGCCTAGCTATTCTCCTGTGGAAAAGAGAAGTTTTGCCTATGATGCCAGTATTGATAAGCTCTACAGGCATGACCCGGAAAAGGCTAAGGAAATTCTGGATAAGGCTGGGTGGAAGGTCGGATCAGATGGAACAAGAGTTAAGGATGGAAAGAGATTACACCTTGATTGGGTTATCTGGTCTGGAGGATTGATGGATGAACCGGCTGCCGTAGTTCAGGATCAGCTAAGAGAAGTGGGGATAGAAGTAAAGATACTTTCCTTCGATGTGGGCACAGCTTATCCTATGTGGGTTACCGGTGACCATAATATTGCTATGCCTTTCTACTATTGGCCAGATCCTCAATTCTTGGAATCCTGGTTTGGGTGGAATTTCATAGGATCGGTTAACTGGGGTCAGTATATTAACCCAGCACTGGATGAGCTTATGGTTGAGGCAGAAAAAACCGCAGATCCCAAGATAAGAGCTGAGATTTACAAAAGGGCACAGGAATTCCTAATGATTGATGCTGCCTGCGTACCTTTATTTGGGAAGTCCTTGGTCTTAGGGATGGCAAAAGATGTCCACAATATTGGATACAGTCCAACCGGTTACGCTACGTTCTATGAGACTTATATTGAGTGAGAACTGAGAGTGGAGAGTCTATAGATTATCTACCAGGGCACAGGGAGAGGATGCAACCTCCTTGTGCCCTGTTGTAAAAAGTTAAGGAAATGCTCAGCTATCTTGTCAAAAGATTTTTACTTTTTGTTCCAGTTTTGTTTGGGGTACTTTTCTGTATATTTTTTATGGTTCACCTTTTACCAGGAGACCCTGTAGAACAGATGTTATTTGGCACTATCCCTGTTCCTGGACAGAAAGAAGCTCTGCGTAGAGAACTTGGTCTGGACAGGCCTTTGCACGTTCAATTTGGAAGTTATTTAGCTGGGGTTTTTAGGGGGGACCTGGGGCGATCTATTCGTTCCCAGAGATCGGTTGTCCAGGAAATAGTGGATAGAATCGGTCTTACTCTGGAGCTAACTCTTGCTGGAATGGGAGTGGCAATAGTTCTCGGTTTTGCCTTAGGACTGGCGGCATCTTTAAAACCCAATTCCTGGGTGGATACCATCTGTATGGCTACAGCTAATATTGCTGTAGGCATTCCTGCTTTTTGGCTGGGAATTTTACTTATGTTTTTCTTTGCTATGCGACTGGGATGGTTCCCGGTAGTAGGACAGGGAGGGCTCAACCGCCTTGTTCTACCGGCTCTTTCTCTGGGTGTGGGATACTCTGCTATAATTGCCCGTCTGGTGAGAGCAAATCTTATAGATGTTTTGGGGAGAGATTATATTTTGACAGCCCGGGCTAAAGGACTGAAAGAGAGGGTAGTTATAATCCGACATGCCATTAAAAATGCCTTAATCCCAATTGTTACTATAATTGGGTTACAGTTTGGTAATATGCTGGGTGGAGCTGTGGTTGTGGAGATCCTTTTTGCTCGCCGGGGATTGGGGAGACTTCTGGTTATTGCCATACTTCAGAGAGACTTTCCCCTGGTGCAGGGTACAATTCTTGTATTCGCCCTTGGATATCTTGTAGCGAATATAACAGTGGATATATCCTATGCTTATCTTGACCCCAGGATTCGCTATAAATAATAATTAAAGAAGAACCAATGGAAGAATTAGCTAAAGAGGTGGCACAGGAAAGAGAAAACCGTTTTGTAGAAGGATTTTACCGCTTCTGCGAAAACAGGGGAGCTCTCATTGGAATTTTTATTTTGACCTTCGTGCTGATAATTGCAATTGTTGGTCCCTCCATTGCACCCTATGATCCTGTGAAGCAGAGAGTTGGCCCGCGACTTATGCTCCCTTCCTGGGATCACTTATTTGGTACTGATCAATACGGGAGAGATGTTTTCAGCAGAGTCCTATATGGAACCAGTATAACCTTAAGAGCGTCGCTGGTGGCTGTCCTTATCGCCGCTGGGATTGGAATACCTGTTGGGTTGGCTGCAGGATATGCAGGAAAATGGATAGATAATATCCTCTCCCGCATCATAGACATAATGCTCGCCTTTCCTGGTATTCTCCTTGCCCTTGCTGTGGTATCCTTACTTGGTCCTGGGCTAACTAATGTTCAGATAGCTGTGGGTATATCTTTCATTCCTTCCTTTGCTCGTTTAGTGCGAGGAGGTGTCCTCTCAGCTAAGGAGGACTTATATGTAGAGGCAGCTCGTGCAGCAGGTTGTAACTCCATTCGCATAGCAGTTCGTCATGTTCTTCCCAACGTGGCTACTTCTATCCTTGTTCTTTTCGCTATGACTATTGCCTGGGCTATAATAATTGCTACTTCCATAAGTTTTGTAGGTCTTGGGGTACAACCCCCAATGCCTGAGTTAGGTGCTGATTTAGGCTTTGCTCGTGTGTATCTGCGAGTTGCCTGGTGGGTTGGAACTTTCCCTGGGTTGATGATTGTAATAGCTATCTTAGCGGTGAATTTAGTGGGTGATGGGCTGCAATCAGTTCTTTCTCCCAGAACCAGAAAAGGAAAGATGGTCTGAGGAAAAGATGAATAAACTCCTTGAAGTTAAGAATCTTAAAACTTCTTTCTTTTTACGCAGAGGGGTAATAAAAGCAGTAAATGGAGTTTCCTTTTCCTTAAAACAGGGAGAAACTCTGGGAATCGTGGGGGAAAGTGGTTGTGGAAAGACTATGACTGCCCTGTCTATTATGCGTCTTGTTCCTTCTCCAGGACGTATTGTGGAAGGCAAGATTGTCTTCGAAAATAATGATCTTTTGGATTTAAGTTCAGACCAAATGAGAGAGGTGAGAGGTAAAAAGATAGCTATAATCTTTCAGGACCCTATGACTTCGCTAAATCCTGTATTGACCATTACTCGTCAGATTACCGAGGCAATGGAAACTCATCTGGGAATTAATGGTAAGGTAGCCAGAGAAAAGGCGATTGAGCTTCTAAACACAGTTGGCATTCCTTCAGCAGAAGAAAGAATTGATGATTATCCCCATCAGTTCAGTGGTGGTATGAGACAACGTGTAATGATTGCTATGGCTTTATCCTGCAAACCAAAACTTCTAATTGCTGATGAACCCACCACGGCTCTGGACGTTACTATCCAGGCCCAAATTCTGGAGCTGATAGGGAATATCTGTAGGGAACTGGGTACTTCGGTAATACTAATAACTCATAATCTGGGTATAGTTGCCGGACTATGCCAAAAACTAGCTGTGATGTACGCCGGGTGTATAGTAGAAAGTGCCGATGTGAGAGAAATATTCGCTAATCCCAAGCATCCTTATACTCTGGGACTTTTAACTTCTACCCCCAGGTTGGATAAGATAGACAGAAGACTCTCTCCTATTGGAGGTTCTCCTCCCTCTTTGTTAAATCCACCTTCGAGATGTGCCTTTGTGCCTCGTTGTAGGTACGCCCAGAGCAAATGTCGGAAAGGAAATCCACCCTTAGAATCTATTTCACCAGGACATTCTGTTGCTTGCTGGAGAAATCAGGAGCATCTTGGCGTTGGATGAGGGAATTAAAAAATCAAAGTATCGGAAAAATAGAGACAAATGATAAGTAACAATCCTATTTTACAGGTAAGGGATTTAAAGGTTTATTTTCCAGGAGGAGAGGGTATTTTTTTTAGAAGAAAAAAGAGTGTGCTAAAGGCCGTTGATGGGGTTACCTTCTCTGTAAAAAAGGGAAAAATACTGGGTTTAGTGGGAGAGTCAGGCTGTGGAAAGTCAACTATTGCTCGTGCCATTCTACGCTTAGTTGAACCCACACAAGGAGAGATAATATTCAAGGGGGAGGATCTATGTCGATTAGAAGAGAAAAAACTAAGAGTGATGCGTCGTTATCTTCAGATAATATTTCAGGATCCCTATGCCTCCCTCAATCCCTCTATTACGGTAGGTCAAATCGTGGGCGAGCTTATGCATATTCACCGGATTGCCAGGGGAAAGGAGAAAGAAAACAAAGTTAAAAGACTTCTGCAAGAGGTAGGATTGAGTCCATACCATATTGACCGCTATCCCCATGAGTTCAGTGGAGGACAAAGACAACGGATAGGTATCGCTCGTACTCTTGCTGTGAATCCAGAGTTCATAGTAGCTGATGAGCCTGTTTCAGCATTAGATGTATCAATTCAAGCCCAGATTATTAACCTTCTTCAGGAACTCCAGGAGAAATTTAACCTAACCTATCTTTTTATCTCTCATGACCTCAGTGTGGTAAGACATATTAGTGATCGTATTGCTGTGATGTATCTGGGTAAAATAGTGGAGCTTGCAGACAAGGACGAATTTTACCATCACCCTCTTCACCCTTATACTCAGGCTCTCCTTTCTGCTGTTCCTATCCCGGATCCAGAAGTGGAGTTGAAGAGGAAAAGGATAATACTTAGCGGAGACGTCCCGAGTCCTATAAACTTACCTAATGGTTGCTACTTCCACACCCGATGTTGGAAAAGGATGAATGTATGTGAGCATCAGGAACCGGAATTTCGAGAAGTGAGAAGTAGACACTTTGTAGCCTGTCATCTGTACGATAATGTCAAAATCATGGAAGAATATAGAAAACCACAGAGTGTATAGAGAGAAAATTAATTCTCTGTGGTTAAGTTTTCGACAATACTAACTTTTTTCTTGGAGGAAAAATGATGAAGGAACTTGGAGTGGGTATTGTTGGCTATGGATTTATAGGGAAAGTTCATACCTATGGTTATCTTAATTTACCTTTATTTTATGATCCCTCTCCTGCTAAAATAAAACTGGTTGGTGTATGCACTGCCCATAAACAAACAGCAAAGAAGGCTAAAGATATTGGAAATTTTTCCTTTGCTACTACTTCCTACCAGGACCTTTTAAAAAGAGATGATATTCATATTATCAACTGTTGCACGCCTAATTACCTGCACAAAAATATTTTAATAGATGCCCTTAAAGCTGAGAAAAATGTTTACTGCGAGAAACCATTGGCTATAAATTTAGCTGAAGCAAAAGAGATTTTGCAAGTTGCTGAAAAATTCAATAAGACTTATCAGATGACCTTTGAATATAGATTTATCCCTGCTATAATGAGAGCAAAGCAGTTGATAGAGAAAGGTTTCTTAGGAAAAGTCTTTAGTTTTAGAGGATGCTATCTTCACTCTGGATATATAGATCCTGCTCGTCCTATGAGTTGGAGGTTGGATAAGAAAAAAGCAGGGGGTGGAGCTCTATTTGACTTAGGTTCCCATATTATTGATTTAATAAAATATCTTTTAGGAGACTATAAGGCTGTATTTGCTACTACTCGCACTTTTATTGATGAGCGTCCTTTTCCCGATAATCCTACCAGAAAAGCTAAGGTAGAGGTGGATGATATCTCTTTTCTTCAATTAGAAATGCAAAACGAAGCTTTTGGAACACTTGAGGCTTCTCGTCTGGCTACAGGAGCTAATGATGATTTAAGAATAGAAATTCATGGAGAAAAAGGTGCCTTATATTACAATCATATGGATCCTAACTGGCTCTGGGTTTATGATGCAAAAGATACAAAGGAGCCCATCGGAGGTTTTCGAGGCTTTAAAAGAATTGAAACTGTGCAGAGGTATCCCAAACCAGCAGTTCTACCTGGACCAAAGTTTTCCATTGGTTGGATGAGATATCACATTGCCAGCCAGCATAATTTTGTAAAAAGAGTTATTGAGGGTAAAAAAGGCAATCCCAGCTTTTACGATGGTTATAAGGTGCAGGAAATTATGGAGGCAGCTTACCTATCAGCAGAAAAGAAAAAGTGGATAAGCGTAGATGAACTTTAAAAAAATTTTCTTTAAGGTTACTCTGGACAAATAACTACTTTCATTGATTCTCCACTCTCAGCTAACCCTATCCCCTCTTCTAATTTATTTAAAGAAAGACGGTGAGTAATTAGTTCCTCAACCTTTATCTTG
>JAUWJM010000154.1 GCA_030607715.1 Candidatus Aerophobota bacterium | reverse complement strand
GGCAGTAAATAATGCTATGAAGAAATCCCATGTTTTAATTAAAGATAAAATGGGACAGCTTACCGGAGGTTTAAGTATTCCTGATGTGGGAATTCCAGGGATGTTTGGGGAGTGAACTGGCGACGGAGCAAACGATATCGAACTTGATAAAGATTAGAGATATATACCTTTGCCGTAATAGATAAGTTTCCCTAAAAAATACGAGGTTCCTTGCTTGTCATTGCGGGGAGCGAAGTGACGAAGCAATCTCGGATAGGATTAGAACAGACTCTGTAATCTGTTAAGATTGCCACGCTCGCCTTCGGCAGGCTCGCAATGACACAAAAGGGAAAAATCTTAGAAAATCTATTACGGCTTATATTTGCCGAGTAAAAAGCCTACACTATATTGCGTGCCATATCGATTAGCGTAGGTCGCAAGATTTACTGAATTTAGGCAGACCTAAATGTCTGCCCGGCATTTAAAAGTTAAGCCCTAGACCAAATTTTCCTATTATGCCACTGAAATCCAGATTAGAAGGTTTTTTTAGATCGTTAATCCAGAGCTCACCAGGGAATTCTTTATACTCAGTTTGCTTATAATTAAGATTTCCAATCATGATACTGCGATATCCTACCTCTAAAAACATAAATAAATTATTGCCAAAAGGATAACAGAGACTAACCCCGGCTTTATATCCTATAGTATTTCCCCATCCACTTACTCTCCAGTTGTTTTTCCAGTATATCGGCTCCATTCCTGCTGCCTCCCAGGATTCCAAAACCTCCCAGTTTATTTTTCCGGTATAGGTTCCAACTCCGAGATAAAAAGAGGTATCCAGAGTTCCTGCAAATCCTGACCTCTGTAAAAGCATTAGTAATGATGGACCTGATAGTGAAACCTCCATAGATATTCCACCATTTAACCATCTTTCTTGAGTATCACCTGCTTTGTAATAGCTAAAAGATTTACCTGTTGTTGATTTCTCATCATCATATTCAATGCCTATCCCAAAACCTGGATTGAACATATAAACAATTCGGCCTTGATATCCACTATCATTCCTGATTTCAGCAAGATCAAGGTCAAGGTAAGGTGGCAGCCCTGCCCATTCTACATCTTTGAACAGTTGAGTTAAATACCAGTTATTTATTTTAGCAATAAAATTATTAACCTCTCCTGGGTTTACGGGACCATAAATGAGACTTCCCAGGGCAACATTCCACCGTTTTTTTGTCTTCGCTTCCTCCTCTTTTTTTTCTTCAATGTAAAAAGAAGCTATGGCACCCTCTTTTCTTTCCTCAGCAATATAAAAAGAAAATTGTCCTTGCCCTGCTCTCAGTTCTCTATGTTCTCCCCAGCAAAACAAAACAGCTATCATAAGGAAAAATACACATCCTCTTATATATTTATTCATTTAAAAACCCCTATTCAAGAGATAGTAATGTCAAAAGTTATTTCCTCTTTTTGTAATTGGTAGCCGCAGGCTTTAGCCTGCGTTTTTATGCATTAGTCTTCTCTTGCGCAACTTAAAAGTTGCGGCTACCATCTTTTCATTAAAATAATTTCTCTCCCCCTATGTGAATCCTCTTTTCCTTTATCTATAATGTTCTCCTGCAATTCCTTCATAAAACTTTTGACATTACCAAGAGGTGGTATGTTTTTTACTTGATATTCATACCACACCATAGAAATAACAGCCGAATGCATTTTTACCACCTGGCATAAATGGCTGTTGAAAAGCTCCCCGAATTTTTTGGGCAATCTTGGTCGCATCTTTTAGCTGATTAATTTCTGGTAGAAGCAGTAAAAACTCATCTCCTCCTATGCGGGCGATGGTATCGCTTTCACGCAACATATTTTTTAATCTATTACCAACACCTTGTAACAGCTTATCACCCATGCTGTGCCCCAGCACATCATTAACATTTTTTCGGCTTCAAATCCCTTTATTTTAAAAAATGGACCCGGTTGCAACCAATTCGAACTGCTGGGGAAATAACCGCCTCTATTAAAATACTTCCGGTTCACCAACCTTATTTATACCAAAAACTATCCAAAAAAGCAACTCGGTTACGACTGTTGGGAATGCCCTATCAGCAAATAGCCAATGCCCTAAACGTCACCAAAAGAACCGCCATGCAAGCCTGCAACTATAAAAGGAGATAATTTTATTTTTTTACTCTTTTTATTGCTATGTCTGTGGATATTTTTGAAGAAAAATAAATTTATCCCCCTTTTCCTTCCTACTTTTATACAAGATCTGCCATTTTATCTTAATGCAAGGTTCTCTTTGTATAATTTATGGACGTTTCAATGCCGGAAGAACCAATGGAGGAAGATTTAACCTACCCATGCAACTATGAACATACTCTCTAAAATAAGGCCAGGTATTTACAGGTAAGTTTACTTCCTTGAATAGTCCAAATATATCATCTGTAATTTTTTTTTCTGATGAATACCGGACTACTAACTCTGCACGGTTTTTGACATCTACACCAATTTCCTCTATTTTAAGCATCTCGGGCACCAATATTTTAAAACTTGCCTTAGCAAAGAAAATATCCTCCAAGTCAATTCTTTTTATAAAATCCCGATACTCTTCCGGTGATACTTCTCTTTTTTTTGTTTTTACTTCTCTTTTGGCTGGCATCTCTTTCACCTTTTATGCAATCTTCGCTTCTTCCTCAACACTGTATTTTTTAAAATAAGCTGAATCTACAGGATTTAAATTACTTAAATTCCATTGCTCTGCAAATTTCCACTCCGCAAATTTCATTCCATGTGCAAAGCTCTCTTCTATAACTTTGGTAACCTTACCTTTAACAATTTCCACAGCTCGATCACCCAGAGAATTCTCAGCCAATATTGATACTATATACTGGTTTAAACTTATCCCTTCTCTCTTAGCGTTTTCTACTAATCTTTTGTGAATAGTTCTTGGGCATCTTACCAGAAATTTACCCGAGAATTTGCTTTTCTCGGTAGGTTTAGGTATATCAAGTCCTTTCTCCAGGGCAGCTCCGATCCATGCTAATTTTGCTTCATATAAAATCTGCTCTAATTCAGTAAGAGACGTTATCCAGGTTGAACATCCTTTTAGATCAGGAACAGTTATATAGTATCCCATTTCATCTTTCGAGCAAGCAAGGCCTGCTCCCCCTTTTTAATTGAAGAAATTATTGAGTTTCCGATACTACAAACTTATCTCCGGGTACACCTTAAAGTTTTGGTAAATATTCACTAAAGTACGTATACTACTGTGATTGCGAGAAGCGATAGCGACGTGGCAATCCCGAAAACTGAGATTGCTTCGGGACTTTGTCCATCGCAATGAAACAGGGTTCACTGAGTATTTACAAGTTTTCGTAAGCCTTTCCAGGAATTTTCATTTCCCACCAACTTGTATCAGTTTGTAGACAGCACCTTCCTCGTATTGGGGAAATTTATTTTTTGCTTATCGATAGTGCAAATTAACCAACAATTGTATTAGTATTGAACCAATCAACAATTCCTTCAAAATTAATTGTTCTATTTTCGATGGCCAATCCAAGACACACAATGTCTTTATATGAGACAGAATCCCTCAAAACGTAACCGTTTCTTTCCAAAAATGCTATCGTTGATTCTAATCCCGTGCGTTTGTTTCCATCATGGAAAATGTGGTCTTTTATTATAAGAAAAACATAAGCAGCAGCTTTTTCGAATATTGTCGAATAAATGTCTTGACCAAAAATGTTACCCTTGACTGCTTCTAAAAGATACTCCAAGGAACTCATGTTTCCTACGTTATTATCACCATAAACAAAAAGTCCTCCGAATCGGAGGACCATTTCTTTATTTATATGCAATATTTCTTCTTTCCTCAGATAAATCACATTCTTGAAAGTTCCTCCCATGCTTTTGAGTGCTTCCTTAGATGCCTATTTAGCATGTCAGAAAATCCTTCATCGTTTCTTGTGGATTCAATCGAAGTTAGCGAATTAAAAGTATCAGTATTTGGCATAATATTAATATAAATCCCTAATACCTGGAAAGAAACATCGCTTTCTTTTTTGTGGTTAATTTTTTGAGTCATAATAATCCCCTCCCCCCCCTTTTTCCAAAATTTTAGTAAGCTTTTTGCTTTTAAT
>JAUWJM010000010.1 GCA_030607715.1 Candidatus Aerophobota bacterium | reverse complement strand
GTATTCTGTAGCTCAATTTTATATCCTCGTATTTTTATTTTGAAGAGGCCTTTCTTTTAAAGGCTTAAAGACAATTCCGGAATTCACTGAAGGTAGAGACTGCACAGGCTGGGTAAGAAGAAAACTGCCCTTTTTTATCCACTCTTTCAAGGTATGAGCAATTTTCTTAGCCTTAGCATAACTTGATAAACACCCTGTAGGAACTTCTTTTCCTCTTATTACAATCTTTCCTGAATTAAGCTGAGCATAATTTACCTCCCCTAAGGATTCAGAAACTCCTTCAGGATAAGCTTCACTGTAATCAACTATTTGGGTATAGATCTCCTCATCTTTTACTGTAGTATATCTTAAAATATTTTTGTTTAAAATGGGGATGGGAATCCCTATACCTACGCCAAGGCTAACCCCATATCCACTCATACTAACTCCCTTTAAATAATCAGGACTCATTTGTTTAAGATCACCAATTACAGCTAAAGCTCCTGCACCCTCTTTAGGAACACCATTTTTTCCTCTTATCACATTTGGGTTATGTTGGGTTCCCTGCCAGACTATATACCCTATTCCGCCTCCCAGGAAAATCTTTGTTCCTATTCCTATACTCTCGTAGTAAGGATCATTTAAAAGAGGGGAAAGCTGTCCACAGGTAGAGTAGTTGGCATTTCCTAACCGAGGCTGAAGAGTTCCCATATAGGTATAGATTATTCTATTGGAGGGATTTACTGCTACATCGTAATTCTGATAAGCATTTCTAAGGTTAAATAGAACTGCCTCATTTAAATCCCTTATATTTAACCAGGTCTCCAGCTTTTTTCGGGGATAGCAATCAGTACCATGGGTAGTGGCAACAAGTTTTACATCTTTTCCAGCAACTAAATCCTCTATTAAATGCCCGCCACCATATCTAAATTCTCCTGGATGAATCTGGTTACGAGGGTCATTATCGGGAAGAGCAGTTGCTCCAATATATATATCTACAGCAGCAAAACCTGTGTAGACAGGAACATCATTAATATAGGTTTCGCCTCCCCCCAATTTTATCCGGGGTCTGGCATGACCAATATTAATGTAAGCTCCCGAAGAACACATTGGTCCAAAGGTAGCTGTAGTAACCACATCTATTTTCTCAGCCGCCCTATCTATTCCTTCTTTTTTCGCAATGTCAATTATCTCCTCTGCTGTTACTACCACAACCTTACCCTTCTTTATCTTCTCATTAATTTCAGCGATCGTTTTAGCCATTGAATATCTCCCTTTTTTACTTTGAATAAATCTCTTTATAGTACCTTATTTTTACTGGACACACTCCTCTGTCCACTACTACCTTTAGCTTCTTTTCCGCTATTACTTTGCCTCCTCTTTTTATCTGTCCTTTAGAGACAAGGGTGAAGCAGTTACTGCGAACAGTTATAAGATTAGAAATACCTCTAAGAATAGCCTCTTTTTCATCATCCTCATCTATATATCCATCTCCATCATCGTCTATACCATTAAAACTAAGCTTTTGCATACCCGCTACCTCAGCAATCTCTCCTACCTCTTTAAGGGGTCCCCTTTTACTATCACAGTAATATATAATAGATTTAACTAATTTTTCATCTATCCCAGGGAGAGATTGGAGAACCTCTTTGCTGGCAGTATTCATATTAATTCTTCCTCTTACTGGTTTCTCAATTGGCCAGGCTACAGTTAGCTTATCCAAAACCCTCCAATCCCCACCTCTATCAAGATTTACTGTTTTAAACTGCCCTCCGGTATGAACAAAACCAACTTCCCCAACATTAGCAAAGGGCTTATTCTTAACGTAGAAATTGCTGTAATCATCGCTATATTTACTTTCACCAATGCCAGGCATCCAGAACCAGTTACGGAACCCTGGACTTCCTCCAGGAAGACTGCTAACAAATTCTCTTACTCGGGGATCATTTTTTTCAAAGGCATTCCAGGGAGCACCATAGTTATGATAAGTTACTTCATCTACTACATCTCCCCGTTTATTTTTTAAAATTACTGTATCTGTAAAGTTACCTAATAATTCTTTACCTATAGTTTTTCCAGGCATTTTAATGATTACATTTAATACAAGCCAGTATCCTCGAGGAGGAATCCATCCCAGGATTAATCTTTCCCTCTGGGAGGTTTCTATTCTCCATCCTATTATCTTGCAAGGAGTATCGTAGGGATTAAACAGCTCTATCCATTCTATTTCTATATCTACCTTCAAAGACCCTTCTGATGCCCAGGCAGGTCTTTCGCCAAATATTTTAAGAAAGGTTGCTTTTTTACCTGTGGATTCTCTTTCTCTTATCTCCTTTATTATCTTTTCTACCTCTTCCTCCAGCTCCTTTTCCTCGATGGAGGTATCCTCATTCACTTTTTCTGTTATTTCTGAGGCACCTCTTTTTACCTTCTCTTCTAATTTTTCCTTTACCTTTTCTTTTACTTTATCTTTTAGAAATCTTATACCTCCTTCAGCTAAACCAGTTACAGCTACGATAACAGAAGAGGTAAAGTTAGGCATAACCTCATTTATATAAGGTGTTTTCTCAATCCCATATTTTCCCTGATAATGTGTAGGATAACTGTCCTCATCTCTAAAATCTACTATATTAACTGCAATTTGATCTGCTTTATCTGAGGGAATCCCTGCTCTTTTTAAAGCATCACTTATCTTAGCAGGAGATGATTTATTAATGTTTACTCTTAATTCCCCTTCTTTGTCTACATTCTTATCGTAAGAATAAACAGTTATAAGGTCCTTTATTTTTTTAAATGTGCCTTCTCCTATCCCGGGGATTAATCTTATCTCTTCTACAGTATCAAAAGGATTATCATCTCCGAAAGGGTTTTCCTGGCAAAACTCATCAGGTTCATCAACTCCCTCTCCCTCCTCATCAATTTCTCCATCAGCATCATTGTCACTCCCGTCTTTCTCAAGAACACCCCTGTCACCATCATCATCTATTCCCTTTTTTCCAGGAGCCCCATCCATCCCATAGCGGTGTTTTAAAATATCTTTTAATCTATACTCACTAAGACAGCTTAAAGTTCCCATATTAAGCTCATAGGGATACCATCCTTCATTATGATCGCCTATCCCAACAACATTAATATTTAATTTAGCTGCCTCGTCCCATATCCCGGTTAGCTCTTTTTCCTCCTCTTCTTTAATAAAACAAACACTATAATTTCCTTCACCCATAGATTCGCTAAATCCTTTAGCCCAGCTCTCGTATAAATCATCATACTCATTAATATCGTTTATTAGTTCAGCTATAGCCCGCTCAATTCCTGCTTGAGCAAGATAATTAGCTTTAAGAGCATCCTGAAAATTAGAAGCTGACATCTGCTCTAATTTCATTTGATAAAGAAAGCTTATACTAATAGTTCCCAGAATAGCTAAGATTACAAGAATAAGGGTTAATCCTACCTGTCCTTCTTCTTTTTTGATAAGCTTGTTTATTTTAAGTAACTGCAATTCTTTGAACGCCTTTTATTTAAAAATAACCACTGAAGACGCTGAATTTACCCCATGGAGTAGTAAGACTTACTCCACGGGGTGAACTTGAAAATTTTAAGAGTAGCCGCAGGCTAAAATACCTCATCAATAGGCACCTTTAGATTTTGAAGTAAAGGGGAGAGGAGGACTTCATTTATGGTATAAAGTCCTGTCCTTTTAAAACCTTCTCTCTTAAGGGTAAGCACTTCGACCTCTTTTTTCTCCCCATCTACCAACCAAAACTCTCTCACTCCAAATTTAGCGTAGAGCTTTCTCTTTAAGAGACGATCTTTTTCTCTTGTTGCAGGAGAGATAATCTCTATTAGCAAATCTGGAGCTCCCCGGATATTCTTCTCGGTAATGATAGAAAATCTTTTCTTAGAGATAAACAGAATATCGGGTTGAACCACGTTCTCATCAGATAGAACAACATCTATAGGAGCATAGTATACTTTTCCCAGGTTTTTGCTCTCTACATGATTATTCAGTAGAAAAAATAAATTTTTAGATATATCCTGGTGATAGGGAATCGGTGCAGGTACCATAATTAGCTTTCCTTCAATTATCTCGTATCGCTTATCTTCTGGCAAAAGAAGATAATCCTGGTAGGTAAACTTTATATTTGTGATAGTTTGGGACATAAACTCCTCCTTGAAATTAGAACATCTCTTGATTTCAGGTAATAAGATACATCAGGGGGAAATCCCCCTGAAACCCTCTTTTGGGAAAAACTTCTGTCTTGGTAGCCGCAGGCTTTAGCCTGCGTCTATCTTTAATAATAAAAATGAAATGTCAAATGTGGAGACCTGACCCCACATTAGAGCTCTTTCCAGGAGACAAATTCGTATTCCATCTGTAAGGGTTCATAAATATCAAGATTTGGATTGTTTAGTGCTTCGTCGTAGTGAACTTTAGTACCACCAGCTAACAACAACATATTATTACCTATAAGAGAACCACACACATTGAGAATTCCAGCATCCTGTATTGTAGCATTTGGTGCATATACAGTTCCGTAAAATCCAGGTTCATTTAAAAGGGTGAGGTTTGCAAGAATTACACTCTCACAACTGGGAAGGCCATAAAGTGCAAAATTTAAAGGATTTTTACTCTCAGCATTTATGATATTATTCCCAATTGGCGCTATAGCTACGTTACTTCCAGCATAAATGGTGAGTTTACAATCCTCCTTTATTTTAATTTCTATATCTCCAAGCATCTTAAAATCGCCATTCACATAAATAGTTGTATTGGTATTAATTATAAAGTTGGTATCAGAAACACCGCCAAATGAAAAGTCTCCCTCTACATAGATAAATTTATCACCATCATCATTAATAGTTAAATCTCCTCCCAAAAAAGTTACTGAACTATAACTTGTACTCTCAGTAATTTCCCTATCTTCCCAGAGAAAAATGAGGTCTCCTCCATCCTCTAAGTTAGGAGGAATAGAGGGAGCAGCAACAGGGGAAAGAGTTTTAGCCTCATGGGCACCCATTTTATCTCCCTTAATAATACCTGATGGAAGTTCGAAAATAGCCTGGTTCGGATCTCCTCCTGGTCCAATTACAGCATCTCCATTAATAGAACCAGTACCTACAATAAGGATAGCCTGATTCATAAATGGACCAGTGGAGGTAGAATTGGTAGCAATATCTCCATTTGATCCTGCCCCCTCAGGATCATACTCTTCTCCAGTTCCTTCAGAGTTATAACTATCTATTGTGATATCTCCAAATATTGTAATTCCATTTCCATTTTGAGTTGCGGCAAATATAGCTGAATCAAAAAGAGTTCCCTCTGTTTCCACTTCCACCTTTACTGCCCGCTTTACTTGAGTGTTAATAGTAACGCCAGCCACAGAGCCTGTAGCCACTATTACTGGGTTAGAGGTAAGCGGACCAGATACAGCTATAGTGCACTCACCTATGCCATTTAACTGGACAGTACTTGTTCTGTACTCATCGGTTCCATTCCAATTGGTTATATCGCCATTATTTAGTTCCCATATAGCTCTTTCTATCCCTGCTTCAGCTAAATTTAAAGCCTGAAGGGAGCGATAGGATCGCTCCTGTCTTCTTCTTTCTGCTACAATAGAGCCCAGGAATACTCCCAACAAAATAAGGATAACTGCAGAAACAGTCAGAGAAATAATTACAACTGAGCCTTCTTCGCATTTTTTAATAAGATTAAACATTTTGGCTTCTTAATATTTAGTAGCCGCAGCCTTTAGGTTGCGCTTATTTTCGCAGGCTAAAGCCTGCGGCTACTCTTTATTGCGCATGGTAACTTTGGAGGTTAAGGTGCGAGTATGTGGATTATTAAATACAGTTTTGGTAGAGGATAAAGTGATGATTACTGTATCATCGGTAATCACACTTACTTCAACCTCACTTACATCCACAGCAATAGTTCTAAAAGTACTACCACTAATAGCTCTTTTTAATTTATTGCTCGAAAAGGTATATATAATATCATCGGAGACAAAAGAAGGCATTATTATAGTAACTGTATCGCCAGATAAGTTAAGATCCTCAGCTTGCCTAATATCCCGGGTTAACCAGTCCATAGCTAATCTTAAATCTGCCTCAGAGTTAAGATTAGCCTGTCCAAATTTGAAGCTTCGGTTAGTGCTTACATATATAAGTAAAACCACCGCTAAGGTAATTAAGGCAATGCTTGAGGCTATCAAAAGCTCAATTACAGTAAATCCTTTTTTTCGCATCTGAGATTTAATTTTATTTTTTAGTGATCCCATTTTCAGTAAAATAAGTAACTAAGTTTCTGGAAAGAGCTTTTCCTGGACGAGATTCCCAGCTTATAGCAACAGTGACTTGAGTGAGAGCTGACTCAACTTGTGTAGCAACAATAATAATTTCATAAGGGTCCTCGGAAATAGTAATGGGAGAACCAGGATTCGGGATTTCCCTCATTCCTCCCCTTAATTCCTCCATTTTCTCCTGAGCAATACGGTTAGCAACAGATACCTCTCTTACCTCCTCCATCCAGGCAAATCCATTGGAAAAGCCAATTGCCAGCCCAAGTAAGCTTACTGTTATAATAAATACGGCAATTAAAACCTCAATAAAGGTAAAACCTTTCACAGTGGCTATCATTATTAGCTCTCTTCTCGTCAAATTATTCTCTTCTTTATAGATAGTATAGCACTTTTCAAGGAGTTTGGCAAATAATCGCTTTTTTTATCCTGCTGTTTTCTCGTATTGACAAAATTAAAAAGTTTTGTATAATAATACTTGCTTCATTGAAGAAAGTAACTTTAAATTTTAAAGAATAGCTTGAATAAATGCAGAGTAAAAATATATGAGGGGATAAGATGGATAATATTCGCCGTGGAAATAGACAATTAATTAAGGAACTAAATAGATTACTGGTGGTTAATACTATTCTGAATTATGAGCCAATTTCACGAACAAAAGTTGCTGAGCTTGCAGAGCTAAGTCTCTCCACAGTTTCCAATATTGTAGCCTCGTTAATGAAAAAGGGACTGGTGCAAGAAATAGGAGAAGAGAAATCCAATGGAGGACGAAGGCCAATAATGCTTAAGTTGAATCCAGAGATGGGATTAGTAATAGGGATAAAGATTGGATTAGATGGCATCGTTACAGCATTGGTCAACTTAAAGGGCGCTGTTTTATACCAAATTGCCCGTCCTACTTTTATTGATGGAGAGGAATATGTTGTAATTAAGAGTGTTGCGAATGCGATTCGGAGTTTAATTAAGAAAGCTCAGGTAGATTTTAATCGGATCATTGGTTGTGGGATAGGTATATCAGGATTGGTAGATATCAAGCAGGGGATTTTGCTTCGTTCTACTATCCTGAACTGGGAGAATATACACTTTAAAGAACTTTTAAAGAGGGAATTCAATATTCCTATTTTTGTGGATAAAGATGTAAATGTATTAGCTTTAGGAGAAAAACTATATGGTGCTGCTCGGGGAGTTAATAATTTTGTCTGTATAACAGTTGGCACAGGGATTGGCGCAGGAATAGTAATAAATGGGGAAATATATCATGGCAATTTAGGAGGAGCAGGGGAATTGGGACACCTCATAATAGATAAGGATGGGCCTTTGTGTTATTGTGGTAAGCGAGGGTGCTTAGAAACACTTTTCTCTGACCGCTTTATCGTTGAACAAGCAAAAGATATATTAACTCAAAGGAAAAATACACTCATAGAGAAGTTCCTAAACAATAATGATTTGGATAGCCTTTCGATATCCACCGTTCTACAGGCTGCCCGGAAGGGGGATCCGATAGCTAAGGACATTTTTTAAACAGGGAGGTAAAAACTTAGGTATTGGAATTAGCAATCTTATCGGTATCGTTGACCCTGAAGCAATTCTTATAGGAGGGAAGGGAATGGAGGCAGGAGATTTAATCCTTCCTTCTATGCGAAGAGCTATTAGAGAAAATTCTCCTTTAAGAGAGGATATTAAAATTCTTTTTCCTCAGTTGGGAGAGAATGGCTGGGTTATTGGATCAGCAGGATTAGTTCTTAAGGAGATATTTAAGGTTCCCATTTTTAAATTTAAAAAAGAAGATGGAATTAAATCTGTGGCTCATTGGGTTTAAATAAAGTGAAAAAATTAAATGGGAGGAGGTGATGAGATTTTAAAATAGAGGAGTTATCCTCTAAACAAAATATACCCAAGGAGGTAAAAGAGATGGGTAAGAAAACTTTAGTCTTTTCCTTAGCGATGTTGTTGATTGGGATCTTCGCATTAACTGGGGTTGCTCAACAGAAAACAGTGAGTGTACTTGGTATATGGGGGGGTGCTGAGAGAGATGCTTTTATGAAGATGCTGGAGCCCTTTGAGGCAGCAACTGGCATTGAGGTACAATTCACTAGCACTCGAGATCTTCCAGCTGTGCTAACTACACGTGTAGCCGCTGGTAATCCCCCTGACATCTCTGTTCTGCCCAATCCTGGTCAGATGGATGAGTTGGCTAAGAGAGGTGAGTTAGTGGATTTGAGTACTTTTATGAATATGGATAAGCTACGGAGCGATTATGCGGAAACATGGCTTGATTTAGGAAGCTATAAAGGGAAGCTCTACGCCATCTATATCTCGGCAGATCTCAAGAGCCTGGTTTGGTATAGTCCTAAGGCATTTAAGGAAGCAGGATACAAGGTACCCAAGACATGGGATGAGCTGATTGCTCTTTCCGATAGAATAGTTGCTGATGGGAAAACCCCCTGGACCATTGGTTTTGAAAGTGGTGCCGCTAGTGGGTGGCCAGGTACCGACTGGGTTGAAGATATTATGCTTAGAACCGTTGAACCAGAAGTGTATGATAAATGGGTCAATCATGAGATCTCATGGACAGATCCACAGATAAAACATGCCTGGGAGCTTTTTGGACAGATTGCTCGCAATGAGAAGTATGTATATGGAGGAACGGCAACTGAGCTTACCACTAACTTTGGTGATGCTCCGGACGCCATGTTCACCAGCCCACCATTTGCTTATATGCACAAGCAAGCGACTTTTATCCCGATCTTTATCCTCAAACATACCCCGAATTTAGTATCAGGTATAGATTTTAGCTTTTTCCCATTCCCCCCGATTGACCTTGAGTATGGTACTCCAGCATTAGGAGCGGCTGATATGTTCGTTATGTTTAACAATACCTCAGAGGCTGAAGCTCTCATGCGCTATTTAGCTACTCCTGGCGCTCAGGAGATATGGCTAGCTGCGACTGGCAAGCTCTCAGCCAATAGGCGAGTGAACCCATCGGTTTATCCTGAGGAGCTCACGCGTAAAGCTGCACAAATGCTAGCCAATGCTAAGACTTTCCGCTTTGATGCGTCTGATCTGATGCCTGCCTCTGTGGGCTCTGGCACCTTCTGGAGTGGTATACTGGATTATGTTAGTGGCGAGGATCTTAATACAGTTCTTGAAGAGATTGAGGATAGTGCTGTCGAGGCTTACGGAAAGTAAATTAATAAAGTTGAGGGGAGATTTTTACACTCCCCTCAACTTTATAATGTGTAGCTCAGCTATATGAAAAGACAAAGATGCACACAAAACGATTGACTCCCTGGTTATATTTGGGGCCAGCATTAGCTGTATTAGTCTTCTTTTTGATCTATCCTTCCATAAATACGATTTATCTTTCCTTTTTTGATAGAAATTCCGATAATTTCGTTGGGGTAAGTAACTATGCTTATGTCTTTACCAGCAGGACTATACTGACAACTCTCCGAAATAATGCTCTCTGGGTGTTAGTCTTTACGCCCCTGACCGTATTCTTAGGATTAATCCTTGCTGTAATGTTGGATAGGGTGAAATATGAGACAGCCATTAAGTTTATCATTTTTATGCCTATGGCTATATCTTTCGTTGGTGCCAGTGTAATATGGAAATTTGTTTATGCCTATAAGCCAGCCTTTGCCTTACAAATTGGGCTTCTTAATGCCTTTCGGGATATTTTTCATTTTCCTCCAGTGCCCTGGCTAATTAAAAGACCCTGGATTAATAATTTTTGTCTTATTGCTGTTGGAGTATGGGTATGGACAGGGTTTTGCATGGTTATACTATCAGCTTCATATAAGGCTCTTCCCAGGCAATTATTGGAGGCAGCCCATATTGATGGAGCTAACGAGTGGAAGGTCTTTTGGAAAATTGTTCTTCCGCTAATGATGCCGACTATCACTTTGCTTATCACTACACAGATAATAACTGTGCTAAAGGTGTTTGATATCATCTATGTTATGACCAACGGCAACTTTGGCACTGAGGTCATTGCTAATCGTATGTACAAAGAGATGTTTAATTTTAGAAATTTTGGAAGAGCGAGTACTATTGCTGTGATCCTCCTCTTGCTTGTCCTCCCAATAATGTTGGTTAATCTCAAGAGATTTAAAAAACAGGGAGTGAAGTGATGACCGGAAAAAGATTGACTATCATTTCCTCACGTATACCACTTCATATTGTAATTATCATCGTTGCCTTAATATGGATTCTTCCCACCATTGGCATACTGATAACCTCGTTCAGATATCCTCATGATGTAGCAACTACTGGTTGGTGGATGATATTTAAGAATCCATTTAACGTCAGACAGTACATGCTTGAAAACTACATAACCGTAATTACCCAATGTGGTATCGGACAGGCTTTCTTAAATAGCTTTATCATTACCATTCCTGCAACCATATTGTCTGCCTTCATAGCTGCATTTGCGGCTTATGCTTTTGCCTGGATGAGGTTTCCTGGCCGCCAGAGTCTTTTTGTAATCGTAGTGGGTCTCTTGGTGGTCCCTCTTCAGATGACTTTAATTCCGATTCTGCGTATCTTTAATCGATTAGGCCTCTCTGGCACTTTTCCTGGAATTTGGTTGGCCCATATTGGCTATGGGCTTCCCCTTGCCATATATTTATTGCATAACTCCATCGCAAGTTTGCCTAAGGAACTATTTGATTCCGCAGAAATAGATGGTGCCTCCTCATCTTATATCTTTTTCCAATTAGTGTTGCCGCTTTGCATTCCTGCTATTGCTTCTCTTGCTATCTTTCAGTTTCTCTGGATATGGAATGATCTTTTGGTAGCCCTTGTCTACCTGGGAGGAGCGCGGGATGTAGCACCAATCACAGTTCAGGTAAGTAGTCTGGTTGGCTCCTATGGTCAGGATTGGGAGCTGTTAACCGCAGCAGTATTTATTTCTATAATTCCACCGCTTATTTTATTCTTTAGTTTACAGCGTTATTTCGTGCGAGGTATTTTAGCAGGATCAATTAAAGGATAAGGGAGGAAAAGTTGTTAAAAGAAGTTAAAACAGGGACAAAGAGACTGGACGATTACATTTCTATTGTAGGAGAAGAGGAGATTTATAGTATTCGTGAGCTTGCTAAAAATTTAAGAAATGCTCGAATTCTGCATATTAATTCTACAGCTTACGGTGGGGGAGTGGCAGAGATATTACATAGCCTTGTTCCCCTTATGAGGAATGTAGAATTGAATGCTGAGTGGAGAGTAATAGAGGGGAATAAAAGCTTCTTTAACATTACTAAAAAACTTCATAATGCTCTTCAGGGAGCAGATATTCCGTTCACTGAGGAGATAAAAAAAATATACCTTGAGCAAAACAAGCTAAACGCAAACTTTTTCAAAGAAAAATATGATTTTGTAATTATCCATGATCCTCAGCCTGCAGCTATGCTTATCTATCTTAAAGCTTCAAAACAAACGAAATTTATCTGGCGCTGTCACATTGATACCTCTAATCCTACTGATGAGATATGGGATTTCCTAAAAGAATTTCTTAGGGAATATGATGCTGCTATCTTCACTCTAAAGAAATTCGTCAGGGAAAGCTCTATTTTTAAGCGTTTATTCATTATCTCTCCCTCTATTGATCCACTAAGTGAGAAGAACTGCTTTCTTACCAAAAACAGGACAAAAAAGATTATTCATCATTTTGGTGTAGATCCAAAAAGGCCTTTAATTACTCAGGTATCTCGATTTGATTCCTGGAAAGACCCTCTGGGAGTTATTGATATGTATAGACTGGTTAAGAGGGATATTCCCGGACTTCAATTATCTTTAATTAGTTCAATGTCCGTTGATGACCCAGAGGGATGGATTATTTATGAAAAGGTTCTGCGTAGGGCAGGAGAGGATGAGGATATTTACGTTTTATCAGATTTAAGAGGAGTGGGAAATATTGAGGTAAATGCCTTCCAGAGAGCATCTAATGTGATAATTCAAAAATCACTTCGAGAGGGGTTTGGATTGACTGTTTCTGAAGGATTATGGAAGGGAAGACCTGTGATAGGAGGAAATGTGGGTGGGATTAGTGTACAGATAATAAATGATAAAACAGGTTTTCTTGTGAAAAGCACAAAAGAAGCGGTAGAGAAGACTAAATTTCTTCTACTTAATAGAGAAACTGCAGATAGAATGGGTCGTGAGGGAAGAGAATATGTAAGGTCTCATTTCTTAATTACAAGGCAACTTAAGGATTATCTGTTACTTTTTAATTCACTATTATAAGAAGTAATATGTGATGAGTAATATGTAATATGCAAAGGAAGAACCTCATTACGCATTTACGCTTCTACGCATTCACCTTTTTCAGTGTCTTCAGTGGTCAATTTTTTTGATAATACTCACCATAACAGAGGTAAAATTTTTGTCTGAGTTAAGGAAAGATCCTATCACAGGAGAATGGGTTATTATTTCGCCTGAGCGGAACAAAAGAGTTTTTGATTTTGTTTCAAAAGCAAAGGAGAAAGATGCTATTGAGTGTTGTTTGTGTGAAGGGCATGAAAGTGAAACTCCGCCAGAGGTCTTTAGCCTGAGGAAAAAGGGGACAAAGCCCAACACTCCTGGGTGGTGGATCAGGGTTGTACCTAACAAATACCCAGCTCTACAGACAAAAGGAAAACCAAGTATAGAAAAAAGAGGAATTTATAGAAAGATGAGGGGAATAGGCATCCATGAGGTAATTATTGAGACCCCCAGGCATAGAGAGGACCTTTTTAGCTTAAAGGATAAACATATAAGTCAGGTAATCCAGGTTTATCAGGATAGAATAGTAAAATTAACGAAAATCCCTTATATTAAATATGCGCTCATCTTTAAAAATCAGGGATGGGAGGCAGGTGCCTCTTTAAGACATTCTCATTCTCAGATAATTGCCACTCCTATAATTCCGAGCAAGATACAGGAGGAGCTAAGGGGAGCTAAAAGATACTATGAGCTTAATAAAAGGTGCATTTTTTGTGATATTATAGCTCAGGAACTCACCCTGCGAAAAAGGGTAATTCTGGAAAGCAAGATGTTTTTAGCCTTCACTCCTTATGCCTCTCGTTTCCCTTATGAAATTTGTATCTTAGCTAAGGAGCAGGGCTTTGTCTTCCAGGAGATTGCTGATAAGGAGCTTGCCTGTTTAACTCAAATTTTAAAAGATGTCATTAAAATTATGAATAGAACTCTTCTTAATCCTTCCTATAATTACTTTTTTCATCTCCCTCCTCTTAAAGAGGAGTTCTTAAAATATTATCATTGCCATTTGGAAATTATACCTCGTTTAACTAAGTTAGCTGGTTTTGAGTGGGGAGCAGGCCTTTACATAAACCCAGTCCCTCCAGAAGAAGCAGCGACTAAGTTAAGAGAATATTTATAATTTATCAATCCCGTGTTGCTTAAGCCACTCTTCAAAATTTTCTCTTTGATCGAAGAGTTCTTTATCGTAATTTTCCTCTAACTTTTTTATTTGCTCGGCAAGTTGGGGTTGTTTTGCAACAAGTTCATTTATATTTTTTTCAAACTCATTGCTCATTACAGATAAGTCACCTAAGTCAATATCTATATCCAGTAATTTAACCAGTCTTTTAACTATTGCTTTTATTCCTTTTGGGTTTTTGGTTTGCACGTAGATTGGTATTTCAGTAACAAAGTTTATCATTTCTATTCCCTTTTTTTTTGAAAGTTTGGTAAGTAAAGTAGTAATACTAGCCGGGCCCTCATAATTTGTAAATCTTACATCATAGTTTTTAAGCTCTACTTTTTGCTTTTCACTGGAAAAAGAACAAGATATTCTTGTCTCTCTTGTGTGAGGAATTGGTCCAGCAACGCTGCCTATGAAATAGATTCTTTTAACCTTAAATTCCTTTCCCAGCTCAAACACACAGCTTGCATAATCATCCCATCTAAGATTCGGTTCTTTACCTGAAAAGAGGATTAAATTATTTTTCTCATCATAGAAGAAATCATTTTGTGGGTATTGAAAATCTGTTAGAAGGCCATCTTGAATTTTGGCATAAGGTCTAAAATAGGCCACTTCTTGCATTGTGCCTGGCAAATTAAAAATGTAAAAATCTTTGGGATTTATCTCAGCAAATTTTTTTGCCTTTAGCTTATTCCTCAGGTATTCTACCGTGTCTGTAGATACATTCCCTCCGTTCATCCACCCTGAAAAACCTAACACTATGCTTGAATTTTTAAGATCTGGTTTTTTATGTATGATAAGACTTTCCATTTTTTTCTCCTTTTATTAAAGTCAAAACTTAACCACAGAGAACACAGAGAATTCACAAAATTATTTATATTGTCTGATATAGTATATACTAAATTTGCTTTTTGTTAAGTTATGATAGTTGCAAATGCAACTGCTATATGATATAGTAAACTATGTCGGTGGCACTGATGGGGTGGCGATTTACGCCACAGGATGGAGGGTAATAACCATGGTCTTACTACCTCTTTTTGGGATGGCTACCGCCATTGTCTCCATCACGGGTGCCGCCTTTGGTCAACGTGACTATAAGAAAATCAGTACAGTCTTTATGTATGCCTTGAAGATAGGCATTATCATTGAAGTGTTGATAGCAATTGCACTTTTCTTGCTCTCTCCTCAGATCACAGCAATGTTCACCCGGGCTGAAGGTGCAGTTCGAATTGCAGATGATCTGATGATTTTCTTAAAGATAATGTCCTTGTTCTATCCTTCAGTAGCCCTTGGAATGTTCTCTTCTGCAATGTTCCAGGGCACAGGAAAAGGGATGAATGCTCTCATAGTAACAATTATTCGTACTGTTGTTTTGACATCCCTGTTTGTTTTAATATTTGTTTTTACCCTTGGTATGGGTCTTCTAGGAGTCTGGTTTGGTATAGTAATAGGAAACATCATCGGAGCAACAATGGCCTTCTTATGGGCAAAGGTGTATATTCGTAGTTTAATGGCTACCATGAGAAAAGAAGAGCTTAGCTTCGATAGTAAAGCCCTTTAATGAAAATAAACTATTACCTTGCTTGAATTCTCACAACAGTTTCTACATCATATCCAGACGATCAGAAAAATTTTTCAAGCCTTCCACAAAAGGAGTAAGGGGTGGCACCTCATCAGGGTCGATGAGGCAATCAATAACAGTTGGTTTACCGGATGCAATAGCCTTTGGCAAAAGCTCTTTTAGTTCATTTGGTCTTTTTATCCGATATCCCACAGCACCAAGGCCTTCTGCCACCTTAGCCAGGTTAACCTCTTTAAAGGTTGTAGCTACGGTGTTTTCACCCAAGGAGAATTTCTGAAGCTCGTGAACAAGGCCAAGTTTTGCATTGTTCTGCACTACCCATACAACTGGAATATTGTAGTTTACTGCTGTTGCAACCTCCATTCCGTTCATCAGAAAACATCCATCTCCGACAAGGGCTACTACTGGACGATCTCCGGCAGCTAATTTTCCTCCCACAACTGCAGCTGAGGCATATCCCATGGTCAGCATTCCAAAGGCAGAGATGAAAGAATCGGCTCTGTGAAACTTCATATAGTGAATTGCCCAACAGATATGATTTCCTGTGTCCACAAAAAGAATGGCATCCTCAGGCAATGCCTCTTCTAATTCTTTAACCATACGTTGAGGTTTAACCGGGACAGAGTTAGATTTCAGTTTCTCAGGCTCAATATACATTCCTACCTCTTCTCGAAGCTTAGCGATCTTTTCTTTTCTTTCTTTCCTTTTTTCTTTTTGTTCAACCAGATTCCGTAGAACACGAAAAGAAATTTCATTAATAATTGTGCCAGCATCTCCAATCAGTGGGATATCAGCTCGATAGTTTTTCCCGATTTCCGCTGGATCAATATTGATATGAATGAGACACTTCGATTGTGCCAATCGGGGGTCCCAGGACATAGTTGTGATTTGATTAAGACTTGCTCCAACGACCAGTAACACATCAGTCTCACTTGATTTAATATATCTTTCAGCTAAAGGTGAACCACAGAGGCCAAGTATCCCCAAGGCTAAAGGATGATCCTCAGGGAAGGCACCTTTTGCTTTGGGTGTTGTGGCTACTGGAATACTCAACATCTCAGCTAACTCCTGGATATCCTCACAAGCTCCTGAAGCCACAGCGCCGCTACCCACCAACATCACTGGCCATCGAGCACGTACCAACTCTTGTGCTGCCTTTATCACTAAAGAGCGATCAAAATACTCCGCAGGATGTCTATAAGTTGAAGGTGATGGTAGATCAGCCTCGATCTCCTCTGACATAACATCTTTGGGTAAACTAAGGTGCACTGGTCCCTTCTTGCCGGTAAAGGCAACTCTTAAGGCTTCACGTAATTCATCAACAGCTTTGTGTTTAGAGATCATCATTGAGCTTTGCTTGGTAATGGGATCAAACATTGAAACAGAATCGATTCCTTTTTTTGTTGAATCTTGAAAAGTTCCTTTACCATAAGCCGAAGTGGACACCTGACCCGTCAGAACCAATACAGGAATATTATCTACAAAGGCATTAGCTACTCCAGTTACCAGGTTAGTAGCTCCTGGCCCAGAAGTCCCAAAGCATACGCCTAAAGACCCTTTAACTCTGGCGTAGCCATCGGCCATAAAGGCTGCACCCTGTTCGTGTTTAGCAAGAATTGGCTTGACATTTTTATTTCGATTACAGGCGGCAAATAACGGCACCAGGCTGGTGCCGGGAACACCAAATATATACTCTACTCCTTCAGCTTCCAGATATTTTAAAATAAGATCAGCTACCGTTGTTTTCACTGTCATCTCCTTTTTTAAATTACTTTTTCACTTTCTTTGACTGTGCTGTGAGGATATTCATTATTTCTCCTTTAAACTATATGATATTACTCTTTTTCGTTATGTCAACCATTATAGGTAAAGGAGAGAATTGACTTTTTTTATCTTGATGTTAAAATTGCTTTTAAAGAGTGAGGAATGTCCAATACTGGTTGTTAAAAGGAGATGATGTATGAGAAGTGAAAGTGCTCTGACAGAGGAAGCAAAGTATCAAATCGAAAAGGTGGGAAAGGCAGATATTTTAGTGGGGATACCCAGTTACAACAATGAAAGAACCATTGGTCATGTAGTGAGAGCAGCTCAATATGGTCTGGCTAAATACTTCCCCAAATTCAGAGCAGTGATCATGAACTCTGATAGTGGTTCTATCGATAAAACAAGGGATATTGTTAGAGAAACCAGTGTCTATACTGATTTAGATACCATTCTTGTTGAGCATCCTGTTTATCCAGCCCAAAGTTTCCCTATAGCTTATAACGGCATTCTGGGAAAGGGAAGCGCTTTTAAGGCTATTTTTGAGGCAGCGAGATTACTCAGGGTTAAAGTCTGCGTGGTGATTGATTCTGATTTAAGGAGTATTAGTCCAGAATGGATTGAGTTTTTGGCCGGTCCCATCTTAATAAAAGACTACGATTATGTCTGCCCTCTTTATTCTCGCCATAAATACGATGGAACCATTACCAATTCCATTGTTTATCCTTTGACCAGAGCTCTTTACGGTTTGAGGGTGCGTCAACCTATAGGAGGAGATTTTGGATTTTCCAGTAAACTGGTTAAATTTTTTTTGTCCAAAGATGTTTGGAAGACGGATGTAGCTCGTTATGGTATAGATATCTGGATGACTACTACTGCTATAAATGAGGGATGCAAAATATGCCAGTCTTTCTTGGGAGCTAAAATACATGATGTCAAGGACCCCGCGAGGAGTCTTGGCCCTATGTTTAAACAGGTAGTAGGCACACTATTTCACTTAATGTGTAATTATGAAAGTCATTGGAGGAAAGTTACCCGATCAAGGCCAACAGCTATGTATGGTTTTCGCTCGGAAGTCTCTCCTGAGCCAGTATTGGTGAATCTTGAGCTTTTGATAGATAAGTTCAGAAAAGGATTAAATGAGAATCATGATTATTGGTTTACTTTTCTTCCCCAGGAAAGAGTGAGACAATTAGAAAAGGTAGCTAAACTCTCTTTGGATAATTTTAGCCTTTCTCAGGAACTCTGGGTACGAACAGTCTATGATTTCGCTGTTGCCTATCATCAAAGAAAAGACAAGCCGCAGGAAATATTAGACAAACTCATAGCATCTCTTGTGCCTATCTATTTTGGCAGGACAGCCTCATTTATTATTGAAACTAAGAAAATGCCTACCTATGAAGCAGAGAAGGTAATAGAGGAGTTATGCGATAAATTTGAGGAGTTAAAGCCCTATCTTTTAGAAAGATGGGATTCTATTGAGAGATAAATTTGGATTAAGGAAATGACAATTTTATTTACTTATTTTTTGCATTATTAGCAGATACTTGAATCCCCTTAGATAGAAGTTATATTTCCTCGCCCTATAGTGCCAAACATCTGTATTAGAAGCCTGATTATGTCTTGTCACACAGATAGTATCGACAGGTTTGAAATATCGCTCCAGTATGAAGTATAGTTTGAATCCAACTGGAGTAAATTTTCTCTTCTTTGCTTGATCTCCAATAAGCCATGCCATATATTTCCATGGTTTTAGGATACGGTGTATCTCTCTTGCAACCTTTTCTAACTCCTCAAAAAATCTTAGGTTCTCACAAGAAATATTGCCTATGTTATCGGGATGCTCATTGTATTTTATGTTGTCTGAATAAGGCGAGTCAATAAAGACAAAATCTGCGATTTTGTCTTCCAATGGTAAATTTCTTGCATCAGCTTGCTTTATATCACTTCTATAAGGCACTATATCAAAGCCTAAAACTTCTCTCTTTTCCTCTTTACACACATCAATAGTGGATCCACTCCCGCACATTGGATCAACTACTATATCTCCTTCCTTTGTGTATCTTTGGATAAGATTCCAGATGATAAAAGCAGGTGTCACACCACGATACTTATTATCCCCATGATGCCTATCACCATAATTTTGAGTTGGAAAATCCCATAATGTTGTTGTCTCAAACTTTGGTTTATTGTTCATCGTTCTCCCCAATTGTAATAGTTTGAAATTATTACTTTATATAGATACTCTTGAAAGCTTTCACTTTTCTTATCTTTTTTAAGTTTTACTGCCAATATATTAGATAAGTGCACTTGTGCATAAAGCAATAGTTCTCTTTTTTTGACCAAATCGGAAGAATATGGAACAGAGCCTGGTTTATTAACTCTAAGCTCATAATCAATTTTTTTAAATTCCCTGTTAATTTGCTCTATTTTCATTTTATTGCCTCTCGTTTTTTAACAACTTTTTAAAATCTTCTATAAAATGTTCGAACAATTTGACTTTACTGCTCTCTTCAATTTTTTCTTCCGTCAAAACGTAACTTCCATCTAAGTCTATTTCTACAATTGCTCTTCCTTTTTTAGCAGGTTTCTTATAAGTTAATGTCTTATCCTCATCAGGAGTGATAAAGTAGACTTTAATGTGTTTAGTTGCCTCATCTTGTAAAAGTTTAAGCTTCCAATAGCCTGTTTGAGCAATTCGCTCTCTTAAGGTAACTTTGCTTGAGATAACAGCCAAGACTCTATAATTCCGGGGGTTATAAATAATAATATCTACATCTGGTAAATGTAAACCAAATTCTCCGTAATCAACGGCTAAATTCCTTTTAACTTGGCTTAATTCTATTGATAAATGAATTGAGCGTTCTAATTTATTTCCGTTAACAACTTTCAGTCCAAGTGCTTCTACTTCCTCTGTGATAATATATTGGACTAATTTTTCTAAGTTTTTCCCCTTAAATGCACGCCACGATTGCTCATGGTCTCTATTAGGAGTAGGATTTTTAAGCCAATCTTGCCTGTGAATTTCTTTTGCTTCTTTCAATAATTCTGAGATGTGTTTATAGGCTTCAGTTCCGAATTGTTCCCGTTTTTTGAGGTATAACCTTTTTAAATCTTCGAAATTCATTTTTTCACTTCCTTAGCCCAATTACAATGTATTCAATAGGGTAAGCCTCTGAATTTGCATCATTATTGCTGGCAAATCTTCCTGTTTTTTCATCTCTCTTTTGCGGGAGTATTTTTGATGGTATTTCCCTTTTTATTATTCTGTCAAGTTCAAAACCTGAATACTGCAGACTCTCTGCAAAGACTTCAGCATTTAGTATATCTACCCCTTTTAATCTCGTATCACCAATCACATAACAGCATCTACCCCCAGGTTTCAAAATTCTAAAACTCTCGGTAAATACCTCCTGCATATCAATGAAAAATGCTTCAATTTCCTTTGCCATTTTCTTACTTTTTTTAGACATTTGGCTAACTATGTCTGTAGCGATTTTACTTTTTAATTTTTTATTATCATACCTTTTATAAGATGTTCCGATGAATTCCCTTTTATATTCTATTAAATCATCTGCCAAGTCAAGCCAGATTGTTGACAGTTGATGTAAATCTGCGTATTCATAACTGGTAACATAGGGACTTGAACTTATAATTAAATCTGTGCTATTGCCGGGTACAGGTTGTTTTTTAGCCTCACCAATTTTTATGTTTAGATATTCTTTAATGTTATTTCTTATTTTTTCAGGGACAATTTTATAAAAAGCATTGTCCCCCCTTCGCATTTTTTTCAAATGCTTTTTTAATACATAGAGGGGATTAGCTGGTTTTTTTCTTGGATCTCTCGTTGGTTTTGTGCTTGTCTGTAGCCATATAGAACAGTTTTTTAAAGTATGACTAAAAGCAACAAGGAAAAAATCCCTGAGTGTTTCATTCTCTTCCTCATAAATAACCCTTAATATTTTCCCAAGTTTAATTTTATTTTTTTCAGTAAACCAATAATTAATCCTATCAATGTGCCTTTGGGGAATTAAAGGTTTAATATTTCCCCTGAATAATGACATGTTTGAGTTTTCTAAGAATTCCAATTCTGATAGAAATTCTTTTATCTTTTTATCCAGATAATCTGGGTTTATCAGGGTTGATTTTACCTTAGTCATCAAATAAGCTATTTTATTGATGTCGGTTCCACTTGCCTTAAACCCTTTAGATATTGCTGTAACAATAGTTGTTCCGCTTCCCATAAATGGATCGTTTATATGTGCATTTTTGCAAGATGTATACTCATCAATTAACTTTTCAACCAATTGAGGAATAAATTTAGCAGGATAGCGATGGTATCCATGCGTCCATTTAGCAGTATCCGAGGGCTTGTATCCTACAAAGGACCAATCTTTGTCAATTTCCTTTGTACTAAATAGCTTGATAATTTCTTCTGATGGGAGTATTTGTTGCTGTATTATGCCCATAAATCACCATTCTTACCTTATGTCCCTCGACTCAGTTAATAGCCCTGATGCCTTCCAAGATTTGATGCACTCACTTTGGTGATAATGTACCTATTTTTTCAACTAAATCTGCTTTATCTACAGTAATAATTTGGGATACATTTACCACGCTTTCCTTTTTTAAATTCGCCTCACCTTGTGATAAGAGGACATTTCCCGGGGCTTTTGCTCGCTTTAAATTTGAGGTCAAAGCACAAACTACAATCGTATTGATTTTGCTCCTATTAAACAGGTTATTTTGAATTACAACATGGGGATATCTATAGCCAGGGGAAGAGCCTGATGGAATTCCCAACTCAATCCAGAATATATCACCTTGATTGATTACCATCTTTCAGCTTCCAGCAATTTAGAATAATGTTTCTTGGCTTGTTTTCTTAGCTCTATTTCTTGTTTTGCATCAATCTCCGAGTATACCTTATTCAGAGTCTCAAATAGTTCCTTGTTTTTTTGCCTGGTGATATAGTCTTTTGCCGCCTCAACGAAGAATTGGCTGCGAGAGATATTTAATTTTTTAGACATTTCTTTCACCGTTGCGAACAGGCCATCAGGAATTGATATTGCTGTTTTCACAGTATTTTCCTATTTCCTATTTTACTGTATCCTTATAAGGCAAAGACACCGATTTTACTATTTGTCTTACTTGTTCAAACTCTGGATCTTTGTGAACTAACTTAGCCTTTTTCTGCCAAGCAGTTGCTATAATCCAGGAATCAGCTACCGAAAGGCTAAAGGTAGCTTTAACTCGAGATGCCTTAATAAGCAAATCATTTTCTTCTCTTATTTCCTGAATAGGTAAGGCTCTTGTTTCCGCAAGAATTTTTTTAGCAAACTGCTCACCTTTGTCTTGCCATAAACGGTAGCATAACTCCATTAATGTCATAAAAGAGAGGTAAACTTCACACTCACCTTTTTCTCCTTTCCTTAATATCTTTTCCACCTCATCTGCTCCTGCTTCATCTTCCCGAAGAGCAAGTAAGGCTGAGGTATCTAAAACATATCTGATAGGTTTATTCTCCATCTTGTTTCCTTTCTAATTTTCTTTGTTTTTCCCTTTCCTGAAGAAGTTTTTTCACCAATTTTTCCCCTTTTTTTCTTCCCCTATAATATGATATAGAGGCTTTTGGAATAGGAATCAGTGAGATTGTTTAGGCTTCATCAAGC
>JAUWJM010000102.1 GCA_030607715.1 Candidatus Aerophobota bacterium | reverse complement strand
TTTCAATGTATTTGCGGTATTCATTCATAGTAGTTGCCCCAATACACTGGAGCTCTCCTCTGGCCAGAGAGGGTTTAAGAATGTTAGAGGCATCTATAGCTCCTTCTGCTGCTCCTGCTCCCACTAAAGTATGTATCTCATCTATGAAAAGAATTACGTTTTTAGCTTTTCTAACTTCGTTTAATATTCTCTCCATTCGCTTTTCAAATTCTCCCCGATATTTAGTTCCTGCCACCACTGATCCTAATTCAATAGTAACCACTCTTCTGTTAAGTAAAGGCTCAGGCAAGGAACCATTAACTATTCTTTGAGCTATACCTTCAGCAATAGCAGTTTTACCTACACCAGCCTCACCAATAAGCACAGGGTTATTCTTAGTTCGGCGGGAAAGGATCTGAATTACTCTTTCAATTTCTTTCTCTCTGCCTATTACAGGATCAAGCTCTCCATTTTTCGCAAATCCTGTTAAGTCACGCCCAAATCTATCTAAAGTTGGAGTAATACTGGGCTTAGGAGTTTTTTGAGCAGCCACCTTTCCTCCCAGTAAATCAACAACTTCCTCCTTTACTCTCTCTAAGTCAGCTCCTAAGCTGGTTAGAATTTGAGCTGCTACTCCTTCTCCTTCCCGGATTAGTCCTAAAAGAAGATGCTCAGTTCCAATATAGTTATGACCTAAATCCCGAGCTTCAGTTACAGCTAACTCCAACACCTTTTTAGCTCTGGGAGTAAAAGGAATCTGCCCTAAAAACAAGGATCCTCCTCCTTTTCCTACTGCTTTTTCTACTTCCTGACGAACTTGCCTTAAATCTACCTCCAAATTCTGAAGAGCCGTAGCTGCTACTCCTTCTCCTTCCCGGATTAGTCCTAAAAGAAGATGCTCAGTTCCTAAATAATCATGATCCAGTCTCTTGGCTTCCTCTCGAGCTAACAGGATCGCTCTTCTTGCTCTTTCAGTAAATCTATTAAACATATTTTATCCTCCTTTTATTACAACAGTTTAGTCACGGTGGCTAAATAGTTACCTTTTATCTATGAATAAGACTACTAATATTTATAGTAAAAATAACCCGTTAGTCAAGGAAAGGATTTACAAGGAAAGCATCTTTCCTCTGTGGACCAACAGAAAGAAGGTAAATGGGAATCTCTCCTATCTCTTCAATTCTTTTAAGATAGTCTCGGGCAGCTTGGGGCAAATTTTCAAAAGAAGTAATTTTAGAAGTGTCTTTTCCCCATCCTTTTAGTTCCTTATAAATTGGCTCAGATTCTTTCCAGATAGATTCCCGAGCTGGAAAATCACGAATAATTTTCCCTTTATACCTGTAAGCAGTACAAATCTTAATCTTATCCAATTTATCTAAGACATCCAATTTGGTAAGGATAATCTTATTTAATCCATTTATTCGAGCTGCATATCTTAAAATAACCCCATCAAACCATCCACATCTTCTGGGACGGTTAGTAGTAGCTCCATACTCTTTCCCTCTTTTTCTAAGAACATCTGCTATTTCTCCTCTGATCTCTGTAGGAAAAGGGCCCTCTCCTACGCGAGTGGTATAAGCCTTGGCTATTCCTAAAACCTCAGTAATTTTACCCGGACCTATTCCTGTCCCTGTGCAAGCACCCCCAGCAATACAATTGGAAGAAGTAACGTAAGGATAGGTACCGCAATCAACATCTAATAAAGTTCCCTGGGCTCCTTCAAAAAGTATATCCTTACCTTTTTTCATCAATTGATGAATCAAAAGAGAGGTATCGGTGATATAATTTTTTAACTTTTCTCCGTAGTTTAAGTATTCGCGGGTTAGTTTGTCTACGGAGAGGCCTATTCCGTAAAATTTTCTATAAAATAATGAATTAATGGTTAACTTTTCCCTTAAAGTCTCTTTCTCTAAAAGATCACTTACTCTTATCCCCCTCCGGGCTATTTTATCGGTGTAAGCAGGACCAATTCCCCTCTTTGTAGTCCCAATTTTTAACTCACCTCTTTGATTCTCCTCCCATTCCTCTACCTGCTTATGATAGGGCATAACTACATGGGAGTTTTCGGAGAGATAAAGTTCATCTATAATAATTCCCTTTTTTTGAAGGTGCTCTATCTCCTTTAACAAAACCTGAGGTTCAACCACTACGCCACTACCAATGATACACTTTTTCCCTGGATGTAGAATTCCAGAAGGAACTAAATGAAAGACAAATCTCTCCCCATTCACAATCACTGTATGTCCGGCATTGCTACCACCTTGATACCTCACCACGGCTCCAACTCGTCTTGCTAAAAGGTCAACTATCCGACCTTTACCTTCATCTCCCCATTGGGTTCCCACAACTACAATATTGGGCACTATTATTTCTCCTTATTTTACCGAATTCAGGTTAATTATCTTCCCTGAAACTTGAATCTTCAAAACGGGTATATTCCTCAATAAAGGTTAATTTTACCTTATCAGTAGGGCCTCTGCGTTGCTTATTAACAATAACCTCAGTTATTCCTCTATCTTCCGGGGCCTTAGTATAGTAGTATTCTCGATAAAGAGAGATTACCAAATCAGCATCCTGCTCAATAGCTCCAGATTCTCTCAAATCGGAAAGGCGAGGATGCTTATCTTCCCTTTGCTCCACAGCCCTGCTTAACTGAGAAATGGCCACTATAGGCAGACTAAGTTCCTTAGCTAAAGCCTTTAAGCTCCGGGATATCTCCGAGATTTGTTGCTGTCTATTTTCTGCTCTCCAGCTTCCAGCCATTAGCTGAAGATAATCCACTATAATCATTTTGATATCTTGTTCTGCCTTTAATTGACGGGATTTAGCTCTAAGTTCCAGTACACTTATACTGGGAGTATCATCGATATATATAGGAGCATCAGCTAATACTCCTGCTGCCTCCATAAGTTTACTCCAGTCATCTTCGGAAAGATAACCGGTGCGCAATTTCTGACTATTTACTCTGGCCTCGGAACAAAGCATTCTTTCCACCAACTGTTCTTTAGCACTCTCCAGACTAAAAATCAGTAAAGGAACTCTGGTCTGAGTTGCAGCATACTGAGCAATATTTAAAGCAAAAGAAGTTTTGCCCATAGAAGGACGACCGGCTATCACTATTAAATCTGAAGACTGAAAACCAGAGGTAAGTCTATCCAGCTTACCAAATCCAGAGGGAACACCAGTAATTTGTTCTTTTCTTTCATAAAGAGCTTCAATATGCTCAAAGGTTTTAGCAAGAATTTCCTTAACATGAGCGTAGGAAGTTCGGGAGGTTTGCTGGATTACATTAAAAACAAGACTCTGGGCTTTATCTAAAATGACATCTAAATCAAAAGAATCGTTGTAAGACAGATAACTTACTTCATTAGCTGCCTTCAGTAGATCTCTCAAGATGTGTTTTTCTTTCACAATTTGAGCGTAGTAATCTACATTAACAGTGGTAATTACACTGTTAATTAAATCAGCTAAATAGGCTGATCCACCTATCTTATCCAGTTTATCCTGCTTGCGAAACTCCTCCCTTAAGGTAATTAAGTCTATGGGTTTGTTTGATTCAATTAAACCTAAAATACCTTCATAAATTAGCTTATGAATATTTAAATAAAAATAGCTTGGATCAGGAATTATCTGTACTACCCGAGGAATAGTCTCTTTCTCTAAAAGCATAGCTCCTAATACTGAGCGCTCTGCTTCTAAATTTTGAGGGGGTATTTTCTCTGAATGTGCACCCAGGTCACCTGTTTCCTTCATTTTTATCCCCTTTTATAACTATTTAGCCACAGAGGACACAGAGAAATCATTAAGCATTCAATATTTTAATTATCTCCCCCTGTGTTTTCCTACAAAATCATTCTCTTTATTCTCTCTACATTAATTGTGATTGGTAATGAGTAATCAGTGATGAGTAAGGAGTGATAAATAGTGAGCAAAGAGGTTTTCTGCCCTTCACATATCACATATTACTCATTACGTATTACTTCTCACATCTTATATTCCTTCTTTACGTCTTGGTGACTTAGTGGCGGAACTGTTACAACTTTTTTGAAGGTGGAATATTAACAGCATTTCTTACTTTATTCCATTTAAGAGCATCTACCATCTGGCAGGCTATATCTATTGCTACTTTTCTTTGAGCCTCTTCAGTGGAAGCTCCCAGGTGAGGAGTAAGAATAACTGAATCTAACTTCATAAGAGGACTTCCAAATGGTTTCCCATTTTCAAAAACATCTAAGGCTGCTCCTCTTACTTTTCCTTCTTTAAGAGCTTGATAAAGAGAATTCTCCTCAATGATTCCTCCCCGGGCACAGTTAATTATCCTAACATCTTTTTTCATTAACTTAATTTCTTTTTCCCCAATTAAATTCTTGGTTTGAGGGATAAGGGGGGTATGAATAGTAAGATAATCTACCTGAGGTAAAAGTTCCTTTAGCCCGCAAAGATCAACTCCTAACTTTTCTGCTTTCTCCCGAGAAATAAAGGGATCACAAGCTATCACTTTCATCCCTAACCCTTGAGCTTTCCTGGCAACCTCGCTTCCTATTTTACCCAGGCCTATTATCCCTAAAATTTTCCCATATACCTGCGTCCCCATAAACTTTCCTCGATTCCACTGTCCCCTCTGTAAAGATAAATGTGCCTGAGGTATATTTCGAGAAAGAGCTAACATCATAGAAATAGTATGCTCTGCAACTGAAATGGTATTACCATCAGGTGTATTCATCACAATTATTCCCTTTCGGGTAGATGCATTTACATCTACATTATCTACACCTGTTCCTGCTCTGCCAATTATTTTTAAATTACTAGCCGCATTAATTATCTTCTCTGTTACCTTTGTGCCACTGCGCACAATTAAAGCAGTGTAATCAGGTATAATATTAATTAATTCTTCCTCATTTATACCTATCGCTTCACTAACTTTAAAACCCTCTTCTTTTAACTTATCTATACCTTCCCTGGCTAAAGAATCAGTTATTAAGATTTTCAACTTTTACCCCCTGATATTCTCTTAATACCTTTTGAGATGCTCTTACTCCTTCCCCCAAATTTATCCTGTATCCCATCCCCTTCAAAGACATCTCCAAAGCTGAAATAACAGCGATTACATCTAAACTATCTATCCATCCAAGATGAGCTATCCTGATTATTTTTCCGGAAAGTTGTGCCTGTCCGCCTGCTACTAAAACTCCATATTCATCCTGCATTTTCCTTCTCAACTCCTCTCCACTAACACCTGAAGGCATTAAAACAGCCGTGAGAACATTAGAGGTAGGATAACCAAATATACTTAACCCAAGAGCACTAATAGCTTCTCTGGTTGCTCTGGCTAATACTGAATGACGCTTAATAACATTTTCCCACCCCTCTTTCTTTATCAATCTTAATGATTCTTTTAAAGCCAGGATCAGAGAAACAGCAGGAGTATAAGGGGTCTGTTTTTTATCTAAAGATTTTTTAGCCTTTTTAAAATCCCAATAATATCGTGAAAGGTTCGAATTCTCTACATTTTTCCATGCTTTCTGAGAAAGAGTAACAAAGGATAAACCAGGAGGAAGCATTAAAGCTTTTTGGGACCCGCTTACCACTACATCTACTCCCCACTCATCGGTGAGCAATCTCTGAGCCCCCAGTCCACTTATAGCATCAACTATTAGAATAGCATTTGCCTTGCTTACAATCTTAGCTATAGCCTCTATATCATAAACTACCCCGGTGCTTGTTTCTACCAGTTGAGTAAATACAGCTTTAATATCTTGCTCTTGCTTAAGTTTTTTCTCAACAGTAGCAGGATCAATAGCCGTTCCCCATTCAATATCTATGTTAATTAACTTTGCTCTAAAAGCCTGACATATCTCAGCCCATCTTTCTCCAAATTTACCTCCTCTAATCACTAAAACTTTATCACCCGGGGAGAGAAGGTTAACCACAGCAGCCTCCATTGCCCCTGTCCCTGAAGCAGCAAACGTTAAAACAGAATTGTCAGTTTGAAAAACATATTTCAACTTCTGAGAAACCTCTTCCAGAATC
>JAUWJM010000019.1 GCA_030607715.1 Candidatus Aerophobota bacterium | reverse complement strand
CAGCTCATCTTCCCCTGGATATGCATCCTGAGTTTGGCAATAATGCTCAGGCAGTTAAATTACTTGGTTGGATAATAAAAAAAGATTTTGGAGAGTATAATGGCTTTCTTATAGGCAAGGAAGTATTTTTCGATCCTACTTATAAATTAGAAGATTTAGTAAAAGACTTAAAGGACAAACTAAAGGTAAATCCTATTGTTTGGGATTTTGGCTCCCAAGAGGTTAAACGATTGGGCTACGTTAGTGGGGGAGGACTGGGCCTTCTTCCCCAGGCTATTGAGGCAGGATTAGATACTTATGTAACTGGTGAGCCGCAACACAGCTATTACTGGATGGCCAAGGAAGAGAAAATCAATATTATTTTTATTGGGCACTATGCAGGCGAAACCCTTGGAGTAAAAGCAATAGGTAAGCATTTAAAGAATAAATTTAATTTAAAGATAGAATTCTTAGATCTTCCCACTGGTTATTAATTTGGTCTATTAGGTTGATAGTACTTCCTCTTTTTTAGGGCTTTAGGGAGATATTCCTGCTCTACCTTGCCTTCAGGGAAATTATGAGGATACTTATAATCCTTACCATAGTTTAGCTTTTTCATTAAGGAAGTAACAGGATTGCGAAGATGCAAGGGCACGGGCAGGTTAAGTGTTTTTTTCACATCTTCTTTAGCTGATAAAAGCCCGGCATAAGAAGCATTAGATTTGGGAGCTGAGGCAAGATAAGTAGCAGCCTGAGCTAAATTAATTTGAGCCTCGGGCATACCTACAAATTCTACTGCCTGAGCTGTAGCAGTAGCTACTGAAAGAGCTTGAGGATCAGCATTACCCACATCCTCGGAGGCAAAGATAACCATTCTTCGAGCAATGAAACGAGGGTTCTCTCCTGCTTCAATCATACGAGCTAACCAGTACAGAGCGGCATCAGGATTCGATCCTCTCATAGATTTTATAAAAGCAGAGATAACATTATAATGCTCCTCCCCTGCCCTATCGTACAGTAAAGCCTTGCTCTGTAGAGCTTCCTCTGCTGTTTTTAAGTTAATGCAATGAACACCTTCTTTATCCGCAGGGGTAGTCTCAATGGCTACCTCTAATGCATTCAGGGCTATACGGGCATCTCCATTTGATCCTTCTATAATTAAATTTAAAGCCGAAGAAAGAATTTTTATTTTATACTGTCCTAAACCCTTACTCTTATCTTTTATAGCCCGACTCAAGATTTTTTTAATTTCAGGGGGGATAAGTCTTTTCAGAGTGAAAACTCTGGTCCTGGAAAGAAGTGGTCCAATAACCTCAAAAGAGGGATTTTCTGTAGTAGCTCCAATTAAAGTAATGGTTCCATCCTCAACATGGGGTAAGAAAGCATCCTGTTGAGTCTTGTTGAAACGATGAATTTCATCAATAAAGAGAATGGTTCTTCGGTTATAAATTTTTAACCTAACTTTGGCTTCTTTTACCACCTTCCTAACATCAGCTACACCTGAGGTAACTGCAGAAAATTGAACAAAGTGCGATTTAGTAAGATGAGCAATAATTTTAGCTAAAGTTGTTTTCCCCGAACCGGGAGGCCCCCAAAGAATTAAAGAAATTAATTTATCTTCCTCTATCATCTTTCGCAAAATCTTTCCTTCGCCTATAATATGCTCCTGTCCAATGAAATCCTCTAAGGTTTCAGGACGGATACGATCGGCTAAGGGAACTTGCTTTTTTATTTGCTTTTTTTGATTCTGATCAAATAAATTCATATTATTGTCTTGAAAGTATGTTTAAAGTTTGTAGCCTATCTTTCTTAAGAAATCCTTACGTAGTTTAACATCTTTTTCTGTTTCCACCCCTTTAAGTTTAAAGCCATCTATAACTCCCATAACTCCTCTTCCCTGCTTGGTTTCTGCTATCACTACTTCCACAGGATTAGCTGTAGCACAGAATATGGAGCAAACTTCCGAGCATTTTTTAATATCGTTTAGCACATTAATGGGAAAAGCTTCTTTTAATAAAATCACAAAGGTATGTCCAGCGCCAAGAGAGGTAGCATTTTTAATGGCTATTGATTTTAATTCCTCATCATTACCCTCAGCTCTTACCAGACATGGCCCTGATGCCTCACAAAAAGCAATGCCAAATCTCATATTTGGTACAGAATTAATCATTGCCTCATAAAGATCCTCTGCAGTTTTAATGAAATGGGTTTGGCCAATAATGATATTAGCATTGGCAGGAACTTCCATTTCTATTACTTTGAACTCCATTTGTCTTTCCCTCCCAGTTTCTGTTGACTTTAAATACAATTTCTTTTATTATAGAAAAAGGATGAAAAATATGACTAAGGTTTATTCCACTCTTTACCTGGTAGAAGCAGATATAATAAAATCAATTTTAAGGGACAATGGTATAAATTGCACTTTGTGGGATAGTCACATTGGATTAACCTATCCAGCTATAACGTTATCTGAAGGAATTAGAATTATGGTGGAGGACAAAGATTATGAAGAAGCCAAAGAAATTCTCAATGATTATCTTTCTTCTCAGGAAAGAGAAGAATAACTTCCTTTAAGAAAAACTCTTTAGTTTTTGCATTAAATCTTGTGTATTCCCTGTTACTTTGACTGTTTTAACTTTGGAGAATTCTCCTCTTATAATCTTTATCTGAGATTTATTTGCCTTTAGCTCCTTAGCTAAGACTTTTAAACAACTCTTATTGGCTGCTCCTTTTATTGGTGGTGCAGTGACCTTTATTTTAAGAACATCACCTTGAATTCCTATAATCTCATCTTTTGAGGATTGAGGTTGAACTTTTATTTTAAACACAATGCTATTGTTATCTTTGTCTATCTTTATCACAAGTCAATCATACCCTTTTTATAAAAATTATACGAATTTTTCTTTTACCTGTCAATTTTTTCATTTATACTTGAGGGTTAAACATTAAAATATCAAGAAAAAAGGCGGGTTAAAAAATGCTTATAAAAAAACTTGTAGTAGGAGAACTGGAAGCTAACTGCTACATATTAGCAGATGAGAAAACCAAAAGGGCAATAATAATTGATCCTGGAGAAGAGGCAGAGAAAATACTCTGGGTAATTAAACAAAACAAGTTAAAGGTTATCCATATTATAAATACTCATGCTCATATAGACCACATAGGTGCCAATGATATATTGAGAGAGAAAACAGGTGCTTCTTTGCTTATTCATTCAGTTGATGCTCATCTTTTGAAAAATATAGAAATGAATTTATCCACAATGATTGATAAGGGAAGGGAATTCTTACCCCCTGACAAATTACTTAAAGACGGAGATGGAATAAAGATAGACCAGATTTGCCTGCAAGTTTTGCACACTCCCGGGCACACTCCGGGGAGTATCTGTCTTTATGTAAAGGACGATAGAGTCTTTACCGGGGACACTCTTTTTTCTGGTTCAGTGGGAAGAGTTGATTTACCAGGAGGCAGCTTTACAGACTTACAAAATTCTATTAGAGAAAAATTATTAACCCTTCCTGATGAAGTAATAGTCCATCCAGGACATGGTCCTGACACTACTATAGGAAAGGAGAAAAAGAGTAATCCATTTATAAACCCAGATTAAACAGACAATGAAAAATGGAAAATTCAAACTTCGATATACAGAGGAAAAAATAAAGGGTATATATGTTTTATTCATCCGGGTAGAAAGGGATATTGTAGTTAAGATTGGTTCTCTGGGAAAATTAAAATTCAGCAAGGGCATCTACGCTTATGTTGGTTCTGCTCAAAATGGAATTAAAAAAAGAATTGCCAGGCATCTAAAAAAAAGAAAAAGAAAATTCTGGCATATTGATTATTTATTGGCACAAAGCTGTGTAAAAATTGAAAAAATTGCCTGCAAAGAAGCGCCAAAGGAAGAAGAGTGCAGGATGGCACAAATTTTTTTTAAATTTGGAGAGCCTATTATAGGATTTGGATGCTCTGATTGTTCCTGTGAGAGTCATCTCTTTAAGATAAAGGAAAGCTTTATAAAAAAGAAAAATGTGAAACCACAGAGGGAATATGTAATGAGTGATATTGTAAAGGGTAAAAAAACTTCTTTACTTATTACAATTCTCGGTGTCCTCTGTGATTAAGTTTTGACATTACTTACTGAAAGATGAGGAGAAGAAAAATGCACTTTTTTAATTTCTTGAAAAAATATTGGCTTGTTTTTATCTTGCTGACTATAGCTTATGCGTACTTCATCTTATTTGAAGTAAAGCTAACTGTTGAGTGGAATACTCATAATGTAGCTATAGAAGGGATATTCTTTTTTACTTGTCTGGCAGGATATATGATCGTAAGGAAATTAAAAATACCAATTCTTGATATGGGATGGGGACTATTTACTATAGGATTACTTATTGGTTTCCTTGGTAAGTTTATGTATGAGCCGAATATTATAAGGATTGATTTAAAAAGCATTATTGCAACTATAGGTCTTGCTTTAACAGCGATAGGATTTTATAGAGCATTTACCAAATTAGAAAAAACAGAGCAAAGCGTGCGAGCCGAACATAAACTGCTTCAAACACTTATGGATAATATACCGGATTCTATATATTTTAAAGATAATAAGGATCGGTTTGTCAGAGTCAACAAAGCAAAGGCTGAGCATCACAGTACTAATCCTGAGGATATGATTGGAAAAACTGACTTTGACTTTTCCCCAGAAAATGAGGCTAAAAAAACCTTTTCAGATGATAACTGGGTAATGAAAACAGGCAAATCTATTAAAGATAAAATAGAAAGGTCAACTTACCAGGATGGGACACAGCGTTGGATTTCTGTCACCAAGATACCCTGGTATAACAAAAAGAATGAGGTGGTAGGAACTATAGGTATCTCTCGTGATATTACCAAGCGAAAGAAAATAGAAGAAAAGTTACGAGAGCGTGCTATAAAGGATTCCCTTACGGACCTTTATAATTATCGCCACTTCTACCAAAAACTTGAAGAGCAAATAAACAGAAGTAAAAGATACAAAGAGGTTTATTCTCTTATTTATTTAGACATAGATAATTTTAAAGCTTGTAATGATACCTATGGACATCTTGAAGGAGATAAAATTTTAAAAATCTTGAGTGAGATTCTTAAGTCTCACCTGCGTAAAACAGACTCTGCCTACAGATATGGAGGAGAGGAGTTTGTAATAATGCTTCCCCATACTTATAAAGAGCAAGTTAAACAAGTAGCTGAGAGAATACGTGAAGAGGTTCACCGCAAGCTATATCCTAAATATAAAATCACAATAAGCGCAGGAGTATCTGACTCAAAGACAAACAAGGATGTGATTAGAGCAGCCGATATGGCAATGTATGAGGCTAAAAGAGAAGGTAAAAATAAAGTAAAAGTTGTCTAAATAAACTATATGGAGAAGCTAAAGTAAAAATAGTGAAAAATCATCAGAAATTGTGGCCGGGGATTGGCATTAATGTCATCCTTTTGGGATTGGTTAGCTTCATTACCGATGTAAGTAGTGAGATGATTCATCCTCTTTTACCTATGTTCATTGTTGCTCTGGGAGGAGGAGGATTAGCAGTAGGTTTAATAGGAGGATTAGGGGATAGCTTAGCCAGCATACTCAAGGTTTTTGCTGGTTTTTGGTCGGATAAATCCGGGAAAAGAAAGCCCTTTGTATCTTGCGGCTATGCCTTATCCAGTATAGGCAAAATTTTTTTAGCCTTTTCCACAGTATGGCAACATATCCTTGTTTTCAAGCCAGCCGAGCGGATAGGCAAAGGTCTCAGAACTGCCCCACGGGATGCCATTATTGCTGATTCCTCAATTAAGCAAAGAGGAAAAGCTTTTGGTCTTCATCGGGCTATGGATACTGCAGGAGCAATTGGAGGTTCATCTCTTGCTTTTTTACTTTTTTATTTCTTAGGTTTTAGCTATAAAAGCATATTTCTCTTAGCCGGTCTTATTGGAATACTTGCTCTTGTTCCCCTTTTGTGGGTAAAAGAGAAAAAAAGGAAGCCAAAAAAGGACCTGTCATTAAGGATAGGTCTTAAGGGATTATCCAGGCCTTTGAAGTGGTTTATATTTATTGCTGTTCTTTTCAGCTTGGCTAACTTCAATTATATGTTCTTCCTCCTTAAGGTAAAGGAAGCTTTTCCCAGTCCTAAGATTTCAGTTGCTCTTCCGATACTCTTTTATATATGGTTTAGCATTATTTATAGTCTGTTTTCCTTTCCTATAGGGATTATTTCTGATAAAATTGGGAGAAGGCCTCTTCTTATTTTAGGTTATTTCTTATTCGGGGTTACCTGCTTTGGCTTTATTTGGGGAAGGTCCTGGGAACATTTTTTGATTTTCTTTGGACTTTATGGACTAACCTATGCCTTAGTGGATGGACAACAACGTGCCCTTGTCTCTGATTTAAGTAAAAAAGAACTAAGAGGCACTGCCCTGGGAACCTTTCATACCTGTATTGCTCTGGCTAATTTACCAGATGGCCTTATTGCAGGATACCTGTGGCAATATGTTCACCCATCAACGGTTTTTCTTTACGGGGCAGGGATGGGTTTCTTATCTGCTGGGTTATTTGTTATTCTTAATCTTAAGGGGATGTTTAATCTTAATTGACAGAGAAAAAAAATCTGATAAATTTAGTTTTTTATAATTTTAACAGGACAGGACAATGGCAAAAAATTATTCCAGAATTTTTTTAATTTTACCAGAAATAAAACAGCTTATCTTGCAAAAAAGAAAGGATGAGCTAAAGAATATTTTTTATGATTATGAGCCAATAGAGATAGCTGAAGCTCTAAAAGAGCTATCCTTAAAAGACAAAGTTTATCTTTTCTCTTTATGGGATATTGATTTTGCAACCGATATCTTTGAAAAAATGGACAACGAGGATCAAATTGCTCTTTTAAGTTCTATTGATGAGGTCCATAAGAAAAAAATTTTAAATGGACTTGCGCCAGATGAAAGGGTAGATTTATTTGAGGAGCTTTCTCCGGAAATGGTAAATCGCTTCTTATCTATAATGGAAAAGGAAGAAGCCAAAGACACTAAAGAGCTTATGAGGTATGAGACTACCACTGCCGGGGGAATAATGACCACTGAATTTGCCAACGTTAGAGAAGAGGTGACTGTGGAAAAAGCTCTAAACATCCTTAGAAAAACAGCTAAAGATCTGGAGATGGTTTATTACATATATGTTCTGGATAATCAGAATAAACTGGTTGGTGTCCTATCTCTTAAAGAGTTAATTTTAGCTCATCCCCAGGATAGAATTAGTCAGGTAATGCATCACAATCCTATTGCTCTTCCTGTAGATATGGACCAGGAAGAGGTATCCAAGGAAATAGCAAGGGACGATTTTGTAGCTTTGCCTGTAATTGATAGTGGTGGAAAAATGAAAGGCATCATCACCGTAGATGATGTAATAGATGTAATAGATGAAGAAAATACTGAAGATATGTACAAGTTCGGTGCAGCAGGTGAGCATTTAGAAGAATATATGAAAATGAGATCTACCTTTATTGCTAAAAATCGTTTGATCTGGCTGACCATACTGACAATAGCAGGTTTTTTTTCCGGTATAATAATACAAAAATTTTCTTTTGCTTTAGAAAATGTAATAGCTCTATCTTTTTATATCCCTGTGCTTATGGGTAGCGCAGGTAATGCTGGAACCCAGGCTGCCATGGTTGTAGTAAGAGGTTTGGCTACAGGAGAGGTTAAAATAAGGGATATCTGGAGTGTAGTAAAAAAAGAATTCTTTATTGGAGGAATGTTAGGTATACCCTTAGGATTGATGGCCCTGGCAAGAGCTCTTATCTTTCAAAAAAACTCCTTTTTAGGGATTAGTGTAGCTTTAAGTATGCTCATTACCATTATATTTGCTACCTGTTTGGGAGCTGCTCTTCCCCTTATCTGTAAATGGTTGAGACTTGATCCTGCTGTTGTTTCCGGTCCTTTAATTACTACTATTCTGGATATTTCTTCTTTAATGATCTATTTTGCAATATCTATCTTTTTTTTAGGATTATAATATTGGACCGCTGATTTACACAGATTCACCCCGTTATTAGTTTCTCAAACTCTTCAGTTTCCTTTTTGCAGGACAGGACTCCTATTTCTAATTCAAACTTTTTTATCTCTCCTGGCTGGATAAACTGAAGAGTTCCTTTCTTTTTTTCTTTAGCTCTTCCCTCAACTAAACAGTTAGCAGGTTCCATACCCACCACATAATCTCCTTCCCCCATCATTTTCCACTCTATAAAGTGGGGAAGTTGTTCTTTTTTATAACTAACATAAGCACCAAATCCCTCTTTCTCAAGATTATCATTTACCAGAGCACACCGAACAATACCAGATGCATCCTCTTTCATCTCATGATAATAAACTTTTTCTTTAAAATCAGGGATAGGGTCTGTAAATTTATAGTATTCCTCTTTTCCCTTAGCTGCCTCCTCATCCCTTGGCTTTACCTCTAAAGTAGGTGAAATCAATCGACTTTTTCCACAAAGCACAGGGAATCCTATGTTTATATGATAAAGAATCATAAAGGGACTCTTCCTATAACCTTCATTCTCAACTGTATCGCATATCCACAGTCGGGATTCTCCCATCCTGGTAGAAATTTTTCTTTTTAATAAAAGATTTTCGCCAAAAACTGTAGTTTGCCTCATCTGTCCTTCAGCAGATAAAATGTATTCTTCCCCTTCCCATTCTTCACTTACTTTAACTTTTTCGGTCGGAATATAGGAAATTCTCCCATGCAATCCCAATTTTTCCCCCTCATCCTCACAAGGATTGCCAAGATAAGTTAAACCGCAAGTGGTAAGTAATCCCCCAAAGAAACCTCTTATCCATCCAAAACCTTCCGGTTCAAAGAAATGAGGATGAACATCTTCTGTAGAGGATCGCCAGCACAAAGACCTTCCTCTGTAAAATGCTTGAGAAATATCCATTGCCCGATCTAAAAGTAAAGTAAATTGAAATCCACTTCCTGTCCAAAAATCTACAGCTCTTACTCCCCTACCCTTCCCTTCCAAAAGCTCATATAACTTTGTTCCTGCAATTTGAGATAAACTTCCCACAAATTTTCCCAGATCTCTTTTAGAGAATTCCTTCTCAAACACTCTCGCCATTTTAAACTCCTCACTTTAGATTTAGTAGTGTTAAAACTTAATCACAGAGAAAAAACACATATCTTCTACAATACTATTCATCCAGGAAAGCTCCTATTCAAGAAAGATTACTTCTACTCTTATCTGCTGTTGACCAAGGCCTTCCGAGGTATCAAATTCAAAGTCAGTGGGACTTTGATTAACCTCATCTGCAGTAACAATAAAAACTATCTCTCCTGGAGCCTCACTTATCATCTGGCCAGTTATAACTTCTGCCTTCAACACAGGATCAAAGTTGACAACAACCTCTACTGTTTCATTTCCCATCATTCCAAATAATTTAATATCACCAAAAACAGGCACACCTCGGGTTACCCGAGAAGGAGTAAAGCTCAGGGAATACCGATATATACTTATCTCTTTCTTATCCAGGATGTTTCCTTCAGGATCTGTAAAGACAAAATTCTTGGAACCCGGGGGCAGTTCTCCCAAAGAGTAAGTAGCAGTAGTGAGCCCTGTTTTCTGGTCAATGACATAAAGGTCTGGTGAACCATAATCAATTATCTCATCAGTTGCCATATCTTTAACTGAAAGGGTATAATCTTGCAATCGATCAGGGTCAATATCTTTTAGGTTAATTTCGATTGGATCGTTGATAACACCATCATGGTATGGATCCACTTTGATACCAGGAGTTTTTAGATGTGCTTTTTCCTGAGGATTAAAGATAGCGTCAATGATTCCTCCGGTAACTACCCCAACAATTCCTGACTTTATCAGTCCCACAAAATAATCACCTTTTCTTTCCAGTTCCTCTTCTTTTTCTCCTCCCTTATCAATAAAGAAGGAGGAAGTAGCACCATTTGCCTTCACCGCAACAACAGTATCAGGAGCAATAACAAAACTGCCATAGGCACCTTCATCGGGTAGTAGTGTTCCTGAGCCTTGATAGTACTGATCTTTTTTAACCTTTTTCCTTTCATTAAGAGGTGCAGCAAAAGTAACAGCAACAACACTGGTTGCCTTAATCTTACCTGGCTTTGTTTGGGTTCCGGTTACAGTAACTGTTTGCCCAGGTTTCACTGTGGTCCCTGGAGTAGCGGTTACTGTGTAACGGCTACATTCCTTGGTGTGAACTAAGATGACGGTGCTTCCATCAGGTCCCTTTCCTACACTCTCAGCCTTACCAGTAACAGTTATCTTGGTTTCAATTTTAATGAGTTTTTCTATCTTTTCTTTGGCTTTTTTTAGATTATCTTTGGTAGCACCCTTGGCATCTTTTAAAAGATCATTAATCTCCTTGAGGGCATCTTTTTTTATCTTCAGGGATTTATCCTCATCTCCTTTTTTTTCAGCATCAATAAGGTTTTTGATTTTCTCAATGATTTTGTTAATCTCATCTTTTTGAGCCTGAGTGGTGGCGGCAGCATCGCGAGCATCACGCAAATGCTCAATGGTATCAGCTTTCATAACGAATAACTCTGCTTCTTTGAGCTCCTCCACATCTTCTTTAAACGTTTCCATTGTCTCTTTGGTCTCTCCCTTTGCTCCCTCAATAAGCTTATCCAACTCCTCTATAGCATCATCTTTTTTCGCTATTGCCCCTTCCTCATCACCTTCTTTTTCCAGCTTTTGTACATCCTGAATTTTCCCGATGATTTTATTCAGTTCTTTTTCCTGAGCTTCGTTATCCATAGTCCCGGTGGCAAGTTGCATTTCATATACTATAGCAGCTTTTTTCCTCTCCAGGTAATAGTGCAGTCTTCTCTGGACCTCTTCTCTTTCTGCATCAGTAAGTCCCACTGTATCGGCACTGGTTATCTCGCGGCCATAAGCCTCAATTTCCATATCAGCTCTTCCCACTGCATCATTACGCCACCTTCCCTCAGTAGCCTGATCGGCATGGGTTGCCTCATGCTTTTTAATAGAAGCCAACCGTCCGGGAGAGGTAAAAGCTGAAGGTCCTAATTTTACTGTTCCATCAGGCCAGCACAGACCCTCCTCCGCCTGATCCTGATCGAAAGTGGGTTTTCCTTTTATATTACTGGTATCAATATCATAGGCATTGTCTACATCTTCAATAATTTTTTGAAAAGCCTCATCTTTGGCCTTTTTTAAATCATACCAGCCTGAAGTTTTTAGCTTTTTCTTGAAAAACTCATCTGTATTCTGACCCAATCGTTTTCCTGCCTGCTCCTTTTCCTCATCAGTTTTTGCCTTTGCGTATTCCTCCTCAAATATTTTCTGGGCTTTCTCCCAGGCCTCCCAATTAGCCTGATCATAATCATTATCAACCTTTTCTTTCAGCTTATTAGCCTTATTTATAGCCTGCTGTAATTCGGCTATTTTTTCTGCAGAAGGAGGAGATTGAGCCCAACTCCCGGGACCAGAAACATAAAAGTAAGCATCAGGCCCGCAATTATAATAAAAAATAATCTTTTCATTGGCTTATCCTTTCAAAATAAGTTATTTACTCACCTCAATTTTGATAACATTAGAGGTGATACTCCCCTTCCAGACTTTCATACCCTGAGGTTGATAATAATTCTCGTATACAGCTTGAATACTGTATTTACCTTCTTTTTCAAAAGAGAAGTAGCGACTGATCTCCCAGGTCTTTCTAACAAATTGGGAAGGAGAAAGAGTGACAAAATGTTCAGGACTGGGGTAAATACTTACCATAACCATAGGAATAAAATCCAGCAAATTACCATTCGGGTCAGTAACATAGAAAAGCACTTCATGGGGAAAAAGAGAACTATAATTTACCACCAGACGTTTGTTTACTATTAGAGGTTGATCTCCCACATTTCCCAGGATCAGAGTGCAATAAATGGGCTCTCCTATCTTGTATTGCTTTTTATTCGTGTAAATGCCCAAACTCAAATCACTGCCTTTTTCTGCCGCCGAGGACAAAAAAACCATACCCAATAACATAGCCAGAATCATAAATCCTGTTAAATACACTTTCACGTTTTTCACCTCCCCTAAAAAAAATAATGGTAAAATTTCTATTTATACTTTTATTATTACGCAAATTCTATCCCATAAGAAAACTTTTGTCAAAAAGAGATAAAATTACATCTTGGTAGGAGCAGAAATTCCTAAGATGCTGAGCACATCAAAGATCACAATTCTTACTGCTTTTATAAGAACAAGACGGGCACTGGTAAGCTCTTTATTTTGTGAGATTACTCTGTGACGGGTATAAAAGTAGTGAAAAAGACCTGCTAACTCTTTCAGATAAACAGCTAAATGGTGAGGTTCCAGGCTATTAGCAGCTTCTCTTACACAATCAGGTAAAAGGGCAAGATAACTCATTATATCTCTTTCCTCAGGAGTAATTAGTAAATTTAGATTTACCTTTTCAGGCTCTTTTAATAATATCCCCATTTCTTTCGCCTTTTCCAAAATACTACAAATTCGAGCATGAGCATATTGAATATAAAAAACAGGGTTCTCTGGTGTTTGCCTTTTAGCTAATTCCAGATCAAAATCAAGATGAGAATCAGCAGTTCTTAAAATAAGGAAAAAACGAGCCGCATCTTTGCCTACCTCTTGAAGAACCTCTCTTAAAGTAATAAATTCTCCTTTTCGGGTAGAAGCAGAAAGTCTCTTTTCTTTCTTTTTTAAGGCAACTAACTGATAAATAACCATCTTAAGAGCTTGAGGGGGATAACCTAAAACCTCAGCAGCTGCCTTCATTCGAGGAACATATCCAATATGATCCGCTCCCCAGATATCAATAACTCTGTAAAATCCTCTTTTTAGCTTATTTTTATGATAGGCAATATCGTTAGCAAAATAGGTGTAATCCCCATTTCTTCTTTTTATGACACGGTCCTGATTTCCCTTTAAAATTAAAGATGTTTTAAACCACAGGGCTCCTTCTCTTTCATAGAGGAAATCTTTTTCTTTAAGAAAAGAGATAGTTTTTTCAAGCTCATTGTTTTGATATAAAGTGGATTCAAAAAACCAGTGGTCAAATTTTACTCCAAATTCATCAAGGTCCTCTCTGATTATTTTTAAAATTTCCTTAATTGCGAATTTAGTTAAAATAGAAATTATTTTACTCTCATCTTTAATTTTTCTTATTTTCTCTCCCAGTTCCTCTTGAGCCTTTTTGGCTATAGGAATTAAATAATCTCCTCTATATCCATCCTCAGGAAGAGAGACCTGTTTTCCCTCCAGTTCTTGCATCCTGGCCAGAAGAGAATAAGCCAATCTCCTAATTTGACCTCCCATGTCATTTACATAATATTCCTTCTTCACTTGATATCCAATCTTGGACAGGGTATTAACTAAACTATCTCCAAAAGCAGCTGCTCTAGCATGACCTATATGTAAAGGACCTGTGGGATTAGCTGAGATGAACTCCACCTGAACTAATTTATTCTTCCCCTCTGAAAACTGAGTAAAATCTTCCTTTTCAGTAACTATTTTTTTAATGGTTTCTTTCAGATAGGAAGGTGAAAAAAAGAAATTTATAAATCCAGGAGGGACAAATTCCACTCGAGAAAAAAAACTGCTTTCCTTAAGAGAGGTAACTAAAGCTTTTCCTATTTTCAGGGAAGATTTTCCGTTTATCTGAGATAAAGAAAAGGGGAGATTAGTAGATAAATCTCCCCATTCCCTCTTTTTGGGTCGAGTAATAATTATAGAAGGGATTCGGCGATAAGAAAAACCTTCTTTTTTAATCTGAAAAGATGCCTGTAGAAGACTATCCTCAATGAGTTTCTTTGCTGAATTATCCAATATCTTAGCTTTATTTTCTGGTTTGTATAGTAACAAACATGATCCATTTTTCGTGATGGACCTGAAGCAGAACTATGTCCCCGGGTTTAACCTTTTCCATAGCTTTTTTAAAATCACTTAGACTACTAACTTTGGTATGGTTAACCATCTTTATTACATCGCCAGAAGATAGTCCTACCTCATAAGCTGGACCACCTGAATCTACTTCACCAACTACTACTCCCGCTTCCTCTTCAGACAAATTATACTTTTTCCTTAGCTCAGGAGTAATATCATTAACTTCTATTCCCAGGAGTTTCTCTTCTATCTTCTCAGGTTTCTCAGGTTCTACTACCCGTGCAATCTCCTTGGGTTTAGGGGCAGTAACAAGAGATATTTCTAATAATTTACCTTCTCTTATCACAGCTAAGGTTACCTTTTGTCCAATTTCTGCTTTTAGTATTTCCTCTCTTAACTCAAACTGATTTTCTACAAGTTGACCATTTACCCTCTGAATTATATCGCCAGCTTGAATACCTGCTTCCTCGGCTGGGCTTCCCTTTACTACATCGGCTACCAAAACACCTTTGTTGACACCAAATTTCTCTGATAGTTCAGGAGTAAGCGCCTGCATATATATCCCTATCCAGGGCCACTTTACCTCCCCATATCTTACCAGGCTTTGAAGCAATTTTTTAGCTTTATTAACAGGGATAGCAAAACCAATTCCCACTGAGCCTCCTGAGGGGGTAAAAATAGCTGAATTAATCCCAATAACTTCTCCGTAAATGTTAACCAGAGGACCTCCGCTGTTACCAGGATTAATAGAAGCATCAGTTTGAATTAAATCAGCATAAATTTTTCCTTCTCTTCCAGCTTGAATTGCTCTACCTGTAGCGCTAACCACTCCTGCAGTAACTGTAGGCTCATATTTTTTATTTAGCTGAGAAAGAGCAAAGCCAAAGGGATTACCAATAGCAATTACCCACTGCCCAACTTTAAGATTATCCGAGTCCCCCAAAGTCACTACAGACAGGTCATCTCCCTTAATCTTTAAAACAGCAATATCTGAATCTCCATCTGTTCCAATAATCTCTGCTTTGAGAATTTTATTGGTAGAGAGAGTAACCATAATTTTATCCTTATCTACTCCATGAATAACATGCTCATTGGTTAAAATGTAGCCATCTTCGTTTATAATCATTCCTGAACCAAGACCTTTTTGCTTAAATTCTTTTTGAGGAAACTGCTCAAAAAATTTTTTAAAAAACTCGTCAAATTCAGGGAAAGAAAAAAATCTATCCCTGTAGTCTGGAACACTTAACGTTCTCTCTGTGCTTATACTTACTACAGCCGGACTCACCTTTTGAACAGTATTGATTATCTTTCCTTCTAAAGTTTCTGGATCTACAGGATGGGGTTTTAAACTTTCCTGGAAAAGGGGTCCCTTTAGTTGTGGAAGTTCCACTGCATAAAGAGAAAAATAGTCAGAAAAAACCCCACTTAATCCTATGGTTAAAATCCCTATTCCAACAATTAAACCAACAAATATCTTCCTTATTCTACTTTTTTTTCGCATTTAAAAAACCTCCTTGTTTTGGTTTATCTGGTTTATTTTGTTAACACATCTACGCATTCACGCATTACTTATGTGTTTTTATCTTTGACACTGGGGACAAAAATATGTTCCCCTTCCTCCAATCTTTTTTTTAACTATAGGATTTCCACATCTCTTACAACTTTTTCCTTCTCTCCCATAAACCTGAAGATGAAAACTAAATTTTCCCTTTTCTCCCTGCAAATCAACATAAGCATCGACTGAAGAACCCCGACAGGAAATAGCCTCTCGCAAGATACCTAATAGATTTTTATATAGGCTCTCAATCTCTTCTTTTTTTAACTGAGAGGAGTTTCTTTCAGGATGAATTCCTGCCCTAAAAAGAGCCTCCTGAGAATAAATATTTCCTATCCCAGCAATAAAGCTTTGATCCATTAAGAGGGGTTTAATCTTCCCCCTTTTCCCTTTTAACAGATTCTCAAATTTATTTAAGGTGAAATCTGGATCCAAGGGTTCAGGGCCCATAATTTGCAGAGAAGGAATTTTCTCCCATTCTTTTTCAGAAATTAAATAAACATCAGCAAAACCTCTAATATCGGTAAAAAATAGCCTGGTTTTGTCCTCAAAATTAAATATTATACGGGTGTAATTAGGAGATTCTCCTCTTAATGTAGAAAAAAT
>JAUWJM010000017.1 GCA_030607715.1 Candidatus Aerophobota bacterium | reverse complement strand
TTAAATAATGCTCTACCTAATGCCTACTGGGCTAACCTTGGCCTTATGAGCTTAACAAATCGTTATTGTGAAATTCGTAGTGCTTTATGAACCGCCGTATACCGAACGGTACGTACGGTGGTGTGAGAGGACGGTAGATAAATTAATTATCTACCTCCTACTCGATCATAAAATTGCCTATGATACTCTATATTTTATACCTCTTTAGTTTTGATCTATTACGTCATTATGACATTTTTTATCAATCAAAAAAAAGCAATTACAAAAAAAGTAATTCTTTTCTTGACATTTATTTTTGTATAATATATAATAATTTCATAAAATGCAATATATATCATTTGTAGGGAGAAATTTCGTATAGTGGGAAAAGATGCTTCTCTAATTGCTCAAATATGCAGGATGAATTATCTGTATAATTTAAGCCAGAATGAAATTTCATCTAATTTAAGGATATCTAAGTCGGCTGTATCTCGTTTACTAAAAGAAGGAAAGGAAAAGGGAATAGTTACCTTTCAGATTAAAGATTATGAAAATCGTTGTAGTTTTTTAGAAGAAAAACTAGAGCAATTTTTTAAATTAAAAGAAGCAGTTATAGTCTCTAATGAAGGAATAAATTCTGAAGAGGATATTAAAAAGAAAATAGTAAAAGCTGCAGCTTTACTTTTACAAAGAAGAATTCGGGAAAATGATACTGTTGCTGTCTCATGGGGAACTACTTTAGCTGAAGTAGTAAACGTAATAAATCCATCATTCTATTTAAATATAGATGTTGTTCCTCTTGTAGGTGGAATAGATAATAAAGGGAGAGATATTCTATCAAATGAGATAGCAAGGAAACTAAGTAAAGCTTTAAGGGGGAAATATTATGTGTTAAATGCTCCATTAGTTGTTAATAATCTTTTAACAAAAGAAGCGCTTGAAAAAGAAAATAGCATTAAAACAGTCATTGATAAAGCTAAATCAGCTGATATAGCAGTAGTAGGTATAGGTAGTTCTAAACAAGATTCTACCATGTTAAAACAAGGATGTTTTTCTGTTAAAGAATTTGACAAGCTTATTATTGATAAGCGAGTAATTGGAGATATCTGTGCTAACCTCTATGATATCTGGGGAAATATTATTAAATTTCCCTCACAAAATCAAATAATGGGTTTACAATTAGAAGAATTAAAGCACATACCCACTGTGATAGGTGTAGCATGCGGTGAAAATAAAAAGGAAGCTATTTTAGGTGTATTAAGGGGGGGGTATGTAAATATAATTGTTACTAGTGAAAGAGTAGCTGAGTATTTAATAAACAATATAAAATGATTTAAATTTTGGAATATATTTTTAAAAATAATAGAAAAATTAATTTAGCTTTAAGGATAAAATTAAAAATAGACAATAGGGTTAGATCAAATTGTAAATCAAGTTGCTAAAATGAGTTATCTATCTAATTAATGATATAATTTCAAAGTATAATATTAATTATTTTGTTACTAGAAGGTTTTTATGAAACATGAAAGGGGAATAAAATATTGTATTTATTTATAGGCTCTGATAAAGTTGGCTACCCTCTGAAAAAAATTATTAGTGATTATCTTACTAAAAAGGGGATAAAATTTGATGATATAGGAGTTTATTCAGAGAATGATGAAGTTATTTACCCAGAAATTGCATTAAAGGGTTGCATAGGAATTAGAGAGAAGAAATATCAATATGGAATCCTTATTTGTGGAACTGGAATTGGTATGTCAATAACTGCTAACAAAATTCCTGGAATAATGGCTGCTCTGTGCGACAATGTTTATGCAGCTGAACGAGCAAAAAAGAGCAATGATGCTAATGTACTAACTTTAGGAAGACATATAGTAGGTCCGGAATTAGCCAAGAAATTAGTAGATGTTTGGTTAGGAAATAAATTTGGAGGAAAAGGTTCAACGAAAAAAGTAGATAAAATTCGGGAATATGAAGAGATTTTCCTAAAAAAATGAAAAACGAAAAATAAAAATAAAGAAAGAGTAAAGATACAAAGAATTATAAATAACAAAACGATGTTGTTAATGACATGATAAATGGTTTCATCGAAGCTCATGGAGAATAGGTTATATAAATCTGGTAGAGCTGGAAAATCTTTTACGACAAAAGGCAGTAAGGGATATCCTGAGGCAGTTCTTCAATATTCAGGGAGAAAAAATTGATAGCGAAATTCACCAAAGAAATGTAGCTTTCCCTTAGAAGAGCCGCGGAAGATGATAAATGTCATTAATGTTGCTGGTAATAAAAGTAAAGTGCCAGCAATCCTGGGAGCTCTTTGTGGGCAGTTTTATAAAAATTCTTATCAGAGATGAGGAGACAGTAAAACTTCTTCTTGCTAATCAAAAATAAAAAATTACTGGTTCCAAGCTGCCAGGAAGAGATAAATTTGATTGTGTGGGGAGGTGATGAGATGAGTTGAGCGGATGAGTTGAGCGGATGAGTTGAGCGTCGGAAAGTATTAAAATCTAAGCTATTAAAGAAGGGAGAAAAAATGAAAAAATCGAGAAAATATTTAGAAAAGTTAGTGATTTTCTTCATTGTAACAGGTTTAATCTTTGCTGGATTAGCTGGGAGCTCCATGGCAGAAGATAAATACATCCAGGGAGCGAAAGAAGCGGCAGAGAAAATCTGGCCTAACACTGTTCTCACCCAGGAGCAACTGGAAGATGAATTGAGCTGGTTTGCCAAAACGTCTGCACCGTATCGAGGAGAAACAATAACAGTAGCTTATGAGTCTTCACCTTTAACCGACTGGGAAGAGAAGGTTTTGGTTCCAATGTTTGAGAAAATCACTGGTATCAAGGTATTAATAGAAGGAATGTCCGGTGATGATACCATGGTTAAGATGAGATTAGAAGTACAGACCAAGGCAGGAGCTTACGATAGTGTCTCTATTGACCAGGATTGCGTTGGTATGTTCTCTACTAAGGGTGGTGCTATTAGTTTAACTAAGTTTATGAAGGATAATCCCAATCTTGTTGGCCCATATATTGATCTTGAAGATTATACTGCCAATATGATTTCCAGGAACCCCTGGACCGGTGATCTTTATATTCTTAATGATTATCAAAAGGCAACAGGAACTGTATACAGAAAAGATTGGTTTACTAACCCTCAGTACCAAAAAGAATTCAAGGAAAAATACGGCTACGAGCTAAAAACTCCCATGGAATGGTTCCTCACAGCAATGGAAACAAAAGATGTAAGAGATGATTGGACTATCCAGAAAAGTCTTGATGTGGCAGAGTTTTTCACTCGTCCCGAAGAGAATATGTATGGAACTATTGGAGGGACAAAACCAGGCTGGCATCTTGCTTGGTATACCAATGACCTAATGGGTCGTCTTTTTGGATTTGGTGACATAGCAATAGGACCTCCTTTAAGTACTCTACCTCCTGTTTGCAGACCTCATACTTGGACTTACGGGGTATATTTTGAGGATGGTGAGATGAAAGGGGCTTCGGTAAAACGTGGAGGAAGGCTGAACAGCCCAAGAGGTGTAGCTATGTGGGACTATTTTCTCTACCAGCTACCTAAATACTCTCCCCCCGGCACTGCTGAGATAGATAGTGTGGAAGCATGGGTGCGGTTCGGAGTATACGGAAATGTTGCCTTTAGTCTCCAGCACATGTGTATGGTTCCCACTTATCTTAGCCCAGATTCCAAAGTAAAGGGTAAGTTCGAAATTGCTCCTCCTCCTGTGGATGAGAGGTGGTTTGAGTATGGAATGGTAAGAGGTTACTGGGATACCGAAGGTTGGGTTATAACAGAAGGTAGCAAACACAAAGAAGCTACCTGGCTTTTTAGCCAGTTCATGACTTCTAAATCGGTAGATGTGTGGAAGAATATCGTTGGACTAATGCCTCAAAGATACTCTAGCATAAATTCAAAACAGTTGATGGCACACGATGAGGAATGGGGTGGATTAATCAGTCTCTACAAGAATCAAGATTTTACAGATAGTTGCGCCGGGACAGATGAGGTGTGGCCAGGTTTTCCTGACACAAACGAGATTGTATCCACAGCAGTTGCAGAAGGCATGGGTAAGAACTTGGGTCCACAAGGGATAGCGGATCTGGTAGCCGAGAGAATGGACGAGTGGCTATTGAAGCAAGGTTTAATTAAGGAATAGGAAAAAATGGGTGGTAGATCTTGAAAGATCTACCACCTTTCTTAAATAACATTATTTTGTAATACAGTAAGAGTTAACTTTTAATATTTTAATCAGATACTAACAAATAAAATTTACTAACAAGAAAATTATTGATGAAAGGGATGATGACTGTGTCAGATAAAAGAGTCCTGTTAATACTACCAGCTTTAATTATTTTGTTTTTTAACTCCATTTTCCCTACTTTAATTGTTCTCAATTATTCCTTCCAGGAACCTTTTGCTACAGTTTCAAAGTTTGTGGGGTGGGGTAATTACATTCAAGTTTTACACGACGAGGCCTTTCGGGCTGCGTTTACGAGAAATATGTACTTCACCGGTATAACTTTGGTTATAGAGATTCTATTAGGTTTGACATTAGCCCTTATCATTCGAGAAAGAGGAAAATTTGCCTCTATTGTCTCAGCCGCAATTATTCTTCCCAGCTTAATTCCTTATGTTTCTATCGGAATTTTGTGGCGACTGTTAAGTATGACTTCCGGACCCCTAAGTTTAATTCTTAAATGGTTTGGAATTGATTACGCTTTGATGAATGGCACTAATGCATTCTGGACACTTGTTATAATGGATGTATGGCATTGGACCTCTCTTGTTTTCTTACTTGTATCAGCAGGTTTAATGACTATCCCGGATGTATATTATATAGCAGCCAGAGTTGATGGTTCCAGGAAATGGCAAACCTTTAGATATATAACACTGCCGGGCCTTAAGCCTATGTTGATTCTGGCAGCTCTTCTAAGGATAATAGACTCATTTAAAATTTATGACGAGAACATGATTCTTACAGGTGGAGGACCGGGCAGGAGCACAGAATTTTTGAGTGTATTTCTTGTAAAAAAGATACTAAAAGAATGGGCCGGAGGTTTTGGCGCAGCTGCCTCTTTAATTTACCTGTTACAGATTATAGCTATATGTTATATCATTATTATGGTTCTAACCAGTGGAAAAGGGATGTTAGAACGACAATCATAATAACTATATGTATTATTATAATTATATTTTTAAGAAGGGACATCAGCTATGAGAAAAAAAGAAAAAAAACGAGTAAGTAAAATCTTGAAGATAGTTTTGTATTTATTTATTATTTTTGTTTACTTTTTCCCAATTTACTTCATGGTTATCACAGGACTAAAAACAGGGGCAGAGATTGGAACTCAAACCACTTTTTATCCACATACGGTGAATATGTCTAACTTTAAGCAATTATTTACGGGAGTCTGGGCAAGGTGTATAATAAATTCTTTCGAAATCTGTTTTTTAAGTATTGCTTTTTGCCTTCCCTTATCTTTTTTGGCCGCTTATGTATTTTCAAGGATAGAGTTCGCAGGGGATATCCACTGGTACTTCTGGCTTATAACCAATAGGATGGCTCCCGCTGCATGTTTTGTCCTTCCATTTTTTGCTATTTATAATAATATTGGAATATTTGATACAATGTGGGGTCTTTTGTTAGCATATACCCTTTTTAATTTACCTTTATCAATCTGGATAACCAAGAGTTTTATGGATGTAATTCCTAAGGAGATGGATGAGGCAGCATTCTTAGATGGGTACAGTGTTTGGGGTTACTTCAGGAAAGTTCTTATACCGGTAATGAAACCAGGATTAATTAGCGTTGCACTTTTTATCTGGATGTTTACCTGGACAGAATTAATATTTGCTTCTTCATTAACATCTGTTCGGTCAAAAACACTTCCGGTACAGTTGCTGGTTACGGTAACTAGATTAGGCTACGGAGTTGATTGGGGGATGGCTGCCGCGGGAGGAACTATTTCTGCAATACCAGCACTACTCTTAGTTTTTATTGCGAGAAAATATTTAATAAGAGGATTTGTTTCCCTTAGAAGGATTTAGGAGGAGTAACAATATGTTTGATTGGATTCACCCAATACCAGTAGTCTGCGTAGGTATAGCGGTATTGTTTAGCGCGATTCTGGTTTTGAATCTTTTAGAAAAGTATGGGATTGTAGATGCATACACTAGAAAAGGTTTTTTGCCTATAATATCTACACCAGGGGCGAGGTTTTTTATAGGAATACTGGTGCTCATTTATATATTTTTAATCGGGCTGGTATCCATTCCTTCTTTTTTAATTGTTCCTTTTTTAATAGGATTATTAGTTTTAATAATAATAATGAGGTGGGGTTAGGCCAATGACTACTATGAATACTATACTGAGACTTGAAGGAATAGAAAAAAGATCACTTCGCAAAAAAATCCTGCAGGATATTTCAATGCAAATTAAGGAGCGATCTTTTACAGTAATACTTGGACCTATGGGTGCAGGAAAAACAACTTTATTAAAAATAATAGCCGGTTGCATAAAGCCAAATAAAGGCAAGATTTATCTTAGAGGGGAAGACATAACTGGCCTTCCTCCTCAAAAAAGAAAAGTGGCAATGGTTTTTCAAACCTTTAGTCTTTATCCTAACCTAACTGTATATGAAAATATTGCCTCACCATTAAGGGCTGCACACAAATCCAAGCATGAGATTAAGAAAAAAGTGGAAACTCAGGCAGAAAAATTGGGTATAAGTTCTTTGTTGGGTAAACATGTCTATGAATTAAGCGGTGGAGAAAGCCAGAGGGTTTTAATAGGGAGAGCTTTGGTAAAAGAAGCCGACATATATCTTCTTGATGAGCCTCTCACTAATCTGGACTACAAATTAAGGGAAAGTATGGCAAGAGAAATGAAGAATATTTTGAATGCCGAAGGATTTGAGGGAACTATTTTGTACGCCACACCCAATTACGAGGAGGCACTTTCAATGAGTAATGCTAATAGTGATACTGTTCTTCTTCAAAATGGCAGGATAATATGGAGTGGATCTACCTTAACTAATTATTTGACGCCGCCATGTATTACTTTTGCAGAAAATTTTCCTTCTCCTCCTATGAACCTTTTTGAGTGCAAATTAATTGAAGAAAGAGATAATGTTTATTTATTCGTCAATGATGAGATTAAATTAGAAGTGGCTCATTTAAAAGATGCGTTTCAGGAGAATGGATATATCCTGGGTTTTCATTCTCACTCTCTACATATAGAAAAAAAAGATGACAAGATGATACCTATTATCTTTAATTTAACCCTGGCTGAGGTTAACCCTTCAGGAACATTGCTTCATTTAAAATATGACGGTAAGAGAGTAAGTGCTTTTCTTTCGCATCCTCAGGATTTTAAGGGAAAACTACTAAAGCTTTTTATTTATCCCCATGATTTTTTTATATTTAGCAAAAAGACTGGGGAACTTATTATGAAATACAGGAGTATTAATAATGGCAAAAATTGAACTTAAAAATATTACTTACTCATACAATGGGAAAATAAATGCAGTTGAAAATATAAATTTAACTTTCTACAAGGAAGGAAGGTACTCTTTACTCGGACCTTCTGGTTGCGGGAAAACAACCCTGTTAAAAATAATTGTAGGACTTTTGCATCCTCAGGGTAAGGTTTTCTTTGATGGGCAAGATGTGACAGATACCCCTGTTGAGGGCAGGGATATTGCAATGTTGTTTCAATTTCCCGTTGTTTATCCTATGAGTGTTTTTGAGAATCTTATGTTTCCACTTCAAAGAAAAAAAGTATCCAGAAAGGAGAAGGAAAAAAGGATTTTTCAAATAGCTGAATCACTTGAGATAAAACCAATGCTAAATGAGCAAGCTAATAAATTGGGTCTGGCAGATGCTCAAACAGTTGCACTTGGGCGGGCGCTGATTAAGGGAGCAGGAGTTATACTGCTTGATGAACCACTCTCAAGTGTTGAGCCTGAAAAAAGATTAGCGTTAAGGATAAAAATAAGGAGAATTCAGGAGAAAGAAAGGAAATTATTTATCTATGTGACTCATGACCAATCAGAAGCTTTAACCTTGTCAGATAAGGTAGCTGTTATGAAGGATGGTAATGTTGTTCAATTTGACTTTAAAGAGAAAATTTATGAGGAGCCTGCTGATTTATTTGTGGGATACTTTATTGGAAGTCCGGGCATGAACATATTTGAAGGTAAGTTCAATGATGACAGGATGGACTTTGGAGATTTTACTTTACCTATTTTTCCACACCTGCAGAAATTTCTGGAACGACATAAAAAATTTAAGTTGGGAATTAGACCCGAATATCTTGGTATTAGCGAAAAAGAAAAAGAAGGTTGGATTCCTTTCACCTGTGATGAAATTGAAGAGAAAGGGGGAGGAGTAAGGGTTTTGTACTTAAGGTCAAAGAATAATCAAAATGAGATAAAAGCCTCAGGAAGTTATTTTGATATATCTACAAAAGATAGGTTATGGGTAAAGTTCCCGGATGAGAAAGTTAAAATTTATGATGAAGAAGGAAAGCTAATTATTACCTGATAGTTGGTGTACCTAATTATTAATACAACAACCCACTAATTAATTTCAGGCAATTTAATAGGTATCTATCTTACCTCTTCGGAAAAACGGTTTACAAATGAAAAAAACTTTTAAGGAGGAAATAACTGTTGTTAAATATTAAGCAAAAATTATTAAATATCCAAAAAATAAAACAATATGGTTTGATAAGCCTTTTGATGAAAAATTCCTTATTATTTTTTTCACTAAAAAAACTACCTCCAAAGCTGTTAACACTGACAAAATTTTTGAGATGTGCAAAAATGTTTAACAGATATAAATTTAGTTTACAGGTGGATATATGAAGAAAATTGCTGTAATGGGTGCAGGAGTGATGGGAACTGCTTTAGCTCTTCATTTAAAGGGCTTAGGGCATGAGGTTAATCTTTGGGGAACTGAATTTGATGATAGAGTAATTATTACAAGGAGACAGAAAAAACTTGGTGTGAGTATACCCGCGGACATTGATGTTTTTCGCTTTGAACAGATAAGAGAGGCTGTTGAAGGAAGAGAAGTTTTGATATTTTCCATTAAAGCAGAAGGGGTGAAAAAACTCTCAGAATGCTTAGCATCTTATCTTAAGGAGGGAGTAATTATTTTAAATATCGCTAAAGGGATTCCCGAACCTCCTTACCTTACACTTTGTGATTTAATTGAGAGCAACCTCCCCGAAAATTTATTGGGTAGGGTGGCCGTGGTAGGTATGGGGGGAGCTGCCCGGGCTATAGAAATAGTCAAGGGAATCTTTACCGAAGTTGTTTTTGCCTCTTTAACCCTAAAAGCGGCGAAGATGTGTTGCAGAATTTTTCAGAGCTCAACTTTTGTCACTAATTTTAGCCGGGATGTGATTGGAGTTGAGTTATGTGCTGCCATGAAAAACTCCTTTGCTATTACTGTTGGGATGGGGGATGGGTTGCAGCTGGGGGGTGATAATATGAAGGCGGCTTTTATAGCTCGCTCTATAGCAGAAATGGCTAAAATAATCACATCTAAGGGTGGAAAAATAGAGACTGTTTTAGGTCCAGCAGGAGTGGGAGACCTTTATGTCACTTCTCAGGGGGGAAGAAACAGAACCCTGGGAAAACTTTTAGGGGAGGGAAATTCTGTGGAGGATGCTTTAAAAAAAATGAAGGGACAAACAATTGAAGGATATACAACAGTTAAAGGGATACTAAGAATAGCTAATGAGCTGGAAAAAGATGGAAAGTTAAAGATTAAGGATGACCTTTTTCTTTTCCGTAACCTCTATGAGATTCTTTATGAGAGAAAAGATGCCCAGTTGATAGTTCAAAATTATGGATAAGAAGGGCTTAAGAAGTTATGAAGATAGCAGAATATCACAGTTTAAATGATATAAGGGTGGTTGATTTTCCTTTACCTAAGATTAGACAGGGAGATATTCTGGTAAAAACAAAGGTATGTGGGATATGTGGAAGCGATGTGTTAGAGTGGTACAGGAAGATGAGGAAATCGCTTTTTTTTGGTCATGAGGTTACTGGAGTGATAGAGAAGGTAGGGGAGATGGTAAAGAAGTTTAAAGAAGGAGACAGGGTTTTTATTCATCATCATGTCCCTTGTTTTAATTGTCATTACTGCCGAAGAGGTAAATACACCATGTGTCCTACCTATCATCACACTAATTTTGACCCGGCAGGTCTTGCTGAGTTTGTCAGAGTGCCAGAGCTTAATGTTAAAAATGGAGGGGTAATAAAATTACCTGATAGTGTTTCTTTTGAGGAGGGAAGTTTATTTGAGCCAATAGGATGTTGCATGAAGGGACTTAAAAACACAAATTTACATATCGGGGATACTGTTTTGATAATTGGTGCTGGATTCACCGGACTTGTGCATATTCAACTTGCCAGGATGATGGGGGCAGGCCTTATAATTGTATCTGATTTTTTTGATTTTAAACTGGAAAAAGCTAAGATGATGGGAGCAGATGTTATTATCAATCCAGGTAAGGAAAATGTCAGGGAAAAGCTTTATGAGGTAAATGAGGGAAGAGGTGCAGATGTTCTGGTAGTTACCCCTGCTTCCATCAGGGCTATACAGGATGCGATGAAGTATCTTGACAAAGGAGGCCATCTTTATCTTTTTGGCCCCCCCTCCCCTGATGATTACCTGTCCATTTTGCCTTACACTTTCTTTTTTTCTGAGTTAAGTTTAACTACAAGTTATTCAACAACGCCTATAGAAACTAATGCTGTATGTAAACTTATGGAGAAAGGAAAGATAAAAACAGAGGGACTTATAACCCATAAATTTAACCTAAATGAAGTTCAGAAGGCTGTCGGTATTGCGGCGAAAGGTGACAAGTCCTTAAAAGTGATTATAAATTTTAAGTGAGTAGGGAGAATGTAGCCGCAGGCTTTAGTATGCGCAAGGGAAGTAGGCGTCTCGCCTGTTATTGCAAACCCATGCTAGTGCAGGAAACAACGCACCCTAAAGGGTGCGACTATATAGGTGATAATATGATTTCTCTGGATCTTAAAAATAAAGTGACCGTAATAACAGGAGCCGCTCAGGGAATTGGGAAAGGTATTGCATTGAGATTTGCTCAGGCTGGCTCAGATGTTGCTATTTTTGATGTGCTGAAAAAAGAAGGGGAAGATGTTATAAGTGATGTTATTGCCTCAGGGAGAAAGGGTAGTTTCTATAAAATTGATGTAACAGATGAGTCGCAGGTCAATGAGGCTGTGAAAAGAGTTTTAAATGAATATGGAAAGATAGATTTTCTCATTAACAATGCAGGTATAACCTCTAAGGTTCCTTTTATTCAGCTTTCCTTAGGTGTCTGGCAGAAAACTTTAGATGTAAATCTTACCGGAGCTTTTCTCTGTTGCAAAGCGGTAGCTTGTGCAATGGTTAAGCAAAAAAATGGCAGGATAGTCCTTATATCTTCTGGCTCAGCTATAACGGGAAGCGGAGGGGGTGCCCATTATGCTTCTTCCAAAGGTGGGATTAATTCTCTGGTAAGAGCTCTATCCCGTGAACTTGCCCCTTACAATATTTTAGTAAATGGAATTGCCCCCAGAAATATTATATCAGGAACCTTAAAGAATGTATATTCCAGAGAAAAGCTAAGAAGTCTTGCTGATAAGGTGCTTTTAAAAAGATTGGGAACTTCTGAAGAAGTGGCAAATGTAGCACTATTTCTCTGTTCAGAACTTTCTACCTATATCACAGGCCAGATTATACTTGTTGATGGGGGTAGAACATTTGGTGGAAGTTGACCTTTATAGTATAGACTAGCCATGTTTCTTTTCTTTGCCGGAGAGAAGTGACATTCTTTTCTATATCTCTTGCGGGGGAGCATCAAGGTAGGCACTTATCTTCTTCCTTTTTTTCCTCCCCCTTGAAGGGGGAGGACTGAGGTGGGGGTGAAAAAGCACCCCGTAGGATAGGTGTTCTTGTCCGTCATTGCAAATCAAGGTAGCCGCAAGCTTCAGCCTACCAGCCTACGTAGATCTTGCGAAAGGGGTAATCAATGATAAAGGATTACATAATTGGTGTAGATTGCAGTACCACTGCAGCAAAGGCAATTGTATGGGATAAAGAGGGAAACTCTATAGCAGAGGGAAGAAAGGTTATGCAGTTTCTCACCCCAAAGCCAGAGTGGGGTGAACAAAGATGTGAGGAATGGTGGTCTGCTACAGCAGAGGCTATTAAAAAAGCGGTGCTACAGGTTGATCCTCGCAGGATTGCAGCAATAGGAATAACTCATCAGCGTGAAAGCTTTGTCCTTTTAAATAAAAATATGCACCCTTTACGAAATGGTATTTTATGGGCAGATACAAGGGCAACGTCTCAGGTTCAAAAGTTAAAGGAAACTCATGGAGATAGGATCCATAAAATAACGGGACTTTTTCCTAATTTATATACATCCAATGCTAAAATCATGTGGGTAAGAGAAAATGAACCTTCCATATTTGAGCAGACTCATAAAATTTTAGATGTTTATGCCTATCTTGCCTGGAAGCTAACAGGTCAGCTTGTAACAACCTGGGCTTCTGCCTGCCCTTTGGGACTTCTTGATATTTCAAAGCTTTGCTGGAGCAAGGAAGTTATGGAAATTATTGGGGTGAGGGAGGAGCAATTTCCTGAGCTTCGTCCACCAGGAGAAGTGGTGGGCACTCTTACCATGGAGGCAGCTTCTTTGTTGGGTTTGCCGGAAGGTGTTCTGGTTGCAGGAGGAGGAGGGGATGGTCAGTGTGCCGCACTTGGAGCAGGCATAGTTGAGGAAGGTTATGCCTCTTTAAATTTAGGGACAGCAATTTGCTCAGAGTTTTTTTCTCCAGAATATGTAACAGGACGCACTTTTCGCACTTTATGTGGATGTGTACCAGAAACCTATATAGCTGAAAATTTGATCCCCGGAGGAACTTTTACTATAAACTGGTTTGTAAAAGAATTTGGACACAATGAAAAAAAACTGGCTGAAATTGATAACATTAGCGCAGAAGAAATACTTGACTTTTTGGCATCCAGGGTTAAACAGAAAGGTCCAAGATTGTTGGTGGTTCCTTACTGGAAAGCTGCTGCAGCTCCTTTCTGGGACCCTCTTGCCCGGGGTGTTGTAATTGGATGGAGTGCAGATACAGGAAGAGTTCATCTTTACCGGGCTATTATGGAGGGCATAGCCTTTGAACAAAAGTTTTTGTACGATGGAATGGAAACATCCCTGAATAAAAAGATTGAAAAGATTATAATTTTAGGGGGAGGAGCAAAAAGCACTCTCTGGCGACAGATTTTAGCTGATGTAACAGGAATTCCTGTTTTTGTCCCTCACACATTTGAGGCTACCTGTCTTGGGGCGGCAATGCTTGCAGCTTATGCAGCAGGTATGTACAAAACTGTTCAGCAGGCTTCTAAAAAAATGTCAAGATTTAAGGATAAGTTTTACCCCGATGAGAAAAAAAGGCAGTTTTATATGAAGATATACGATAAGGTCTACAGACATCTTTTCCCTAAAATTCAGGAACTGGTAGATGAGTTTACTAAAATTACCCTGGAGCTTTAAAAATAGGTGAATATGTAACAAAAGAGTAAAAAATGAAAAATATTTTAATTTTATACTTAAGTTTTCGTTTCGTAAAAGATAGGAATTGGACGCAAAAATCAAGCAAATTGATAGTGCAAAATTTTAGTATTGGAGATCCAGCGGCTATTGCATCTGCCATGATTTTTGTGCCGATTGCTGTTATTCTTATTGCGGGAGGATTGTTAGTCGGAACTAACCTTTCGCCATTATTTACTAAAGCAGCAATTCAGGCCCAGTTCAATATGCCGAGTGGAGCAAATCAGATTAGCTCAATATGTGACGGTTCTAATCCATTGAGTTGGCTCATTGTAAAACTTATGAGTAATGGTTTTGGCATAACTATGTTAATTGCTATTTTCTTCTTGTTCCTCTATCTCTATAAAAAGTACGAAAAAACTTTGGAAATAATCGCAGGAGCTTCGAAGGAATATTTAGAAAAATCCGAATAATTTTAAAAAAGGGATGGGGAATAACCCATTCCTTAACAAAAGGATAAAATATGAAAGTAAACTATAAAGAACTTGTAAAGGAAGAAATAGGAAAAGGAATTTTTAGAATCTGGCTTGTTGACAAAAGAGTAGGTGCGAGTAATTTCTTTATGAGGTTATTCGAAATTCTACCTGGGTTTGGGACAAAAGAGGATTCGCATCCATATGAACATGAAATATTTATATTGGAAGGTAAAGGCTCAGTAAAATTAGGAAGAAAAAGTGAAATTATTAGAAAAGGAGATGCTTTATATATACCTCAAGAGGAGGTTCATAGTATTAAAAATTTAGGCGAAAATATATTGAGGTTTCTTTGTATTGTCCCATATTCTTATTTAGAACATAAAGGAGAAAGAAAAAATGGGTGAGATAAGCAGAGAGTGTAAGGTGGAGATGCTGTATAAAATGATGCTTATCAGAGCATTTGAAGAGCAGGCAGAAAAACTATTTATGAAAAACCTCGTTCACGGGACAATGCATCTCTCTATTGGAGAAGAAGCTGTGTCGGTGGGCTCAATCTTTGCAGCAAAAAAAACAGACTATATAACAAGCACTCATAGGGGCCACGGTCACATGATTGCAAAAGGTGGAGATATCAGAAAAATGTTTGCGGAATTCTTAGGAAAAGAAACAGGATACTGCCACGGAAGAGGTGGGTCTATGCACATTGCAGATTTTAGTCTCGGTAACTTAGGAGCCAATGGAGTTGTGGGAGCGGGTATTCCTATTGCGACCGGTGCTGCCCTTGCTTTAAAAATGAAAAAAAGAAAAGATATTGTGCTTACATTCTTTGGTGATGGAGCAGCAAATGAAGGTGTATTTTATGAATCATTGAATATGGCAACAATCTGGAAACTCCCAGAAGTCTTTATTTGTGAAAATAATATGTATGCGATGTCGTCACCTTCCTTAAAATTTGTTCCTACTCAGAATATATCTGATAGAGCAGTTGCTTTTGGTATTCCGGGTATTACTATTGATGGGATGGATGTAATTGCTGTTTATAAAACAGTGAAAGAGGCGATAGGCAGAGCAAGAGAAGGTAAAGGTCCGACACTTATAGAATTAAAAACTTACAGGTACAGGGGTCATTCTAAAAGTGATAAAAATCTTTACAGAACAAAAGAGGAGATTGAAGAATGGAAGAAGAAAGACCCAATTATAAGGTTTATAAAGAAGTTAACAGAATCCAGAGAAGTAGACTATGAAAAAATAGGGAAAATTAGAAAAAATGTAGCAAAAGAGATTGAAGAAGGTGTTGAATTTGCCTTAAGCAGTCCCGAGCCTTCAACTGATTCATTGCTTGAATATGTTTATACAGAGGAAGGTGAAGAACAATAAAAATAGTAACTTACAAAGAAGCATTAAGAGAAGCTATTATAGAGAAGATGAGAGAAGAAGATAAAAATGTGTTTATGATGGGTGAAGATATAGGTGTATATGGGGGTGCCTTTGGGTTAAGTTTAGGTATGCTTGAGGAATTTGGTCCGGAACGTATACTGGATACACCAATGAGTGAGGCAAGTTTTATAGGTGTTGCTGCCGGAACTGCTATAATGGGCATGAGGCCTATTGTAGAAATTATGTTCTCGGATTTTATTACGTTTGGTGCCGATCAGATTATTAATCAGGCAGCAAAGTTTAGATTTATGACAGGCGGACAATTAAAAATGCCTCTTGTGGTACGAGCCCCTCAGGGGTCTGGAACAGGAGCTGCTGCTCAGCACTCTCAAAATATTGAAGCATGGTTGCTCAATATTCCAGGGCTAAAGATAGTTGCACCATCAAATCCCTATGATGCAAAAGGTCTTTTAAAATCCTCCATTGAAGATGATAATACCGTGATGTTCCTTGAACATAAACTTCTTTACTCAATGAAAGGAGAAGTACCAGAAGAGGACTACAGAGTACCCCTAGGAAAATCGAAAGTAGTAAGAAGTGGGAAAGACGCCACAATTGTTGCTACATCTATTATGGTAAAAAGAAGTTTAGAAGCAGCGGAAATATTAGGAAAAGAAGGAATACAAGTAGAAATTATAGATCTTAGAACTTTAAAACCTTTAGATTTAAGGCCTGTAATTGAATCAGTAAAAAAGACGCATAGATTACTCGTTGTTTATGAGGGGTGTATTACAGGTGGGATTGGCGGAGAGGTTATATCTCAGGTAGCAGAAAGCGAAGCGTTTTTATATTTAGACGCTCCTCCATTTAGGTTAGGAGGATTAGATGTTCCTATACCATATAATTTAAATCTTGAAAGAAAAGCAACACCACAAACAGAAGATATTGTTTCTAAAGTAAAAGAGATAGTAGGAGGTGATTGGTATACCAGAATTAGTAGAGATGCCTAAATTAGGTATGACAATGGAAGTAGGGACAATTGTAAAATGGTGTAAAAAAGAAGGTGATTTTATTAATGAAGGCGAACCTCTTATAGAGGTAATGACGGATAAAGTGGTTATGGACGTTGAATCACCTGCTACAGGAATTGTATATAAGGTCCTTGCAAAAGAAGGAGAAGAGATAGAAGTAGGAAAAGTAATCGCAGTAATAAAACTTACAACAGATTCAAAGGAAGAGCTGGCAAAGTTCAACACGGCCAAAGAAAGAAAAAAAGAATCGGGAACGGAAGTAGAAAAAGAAGTTACAAAGAAAACCAATAAGAAAAATATTAGTACTACAGAAATACCCACTACACCTTTTGCAAGGTACATAGCTAGTAAAGAACGAATTGACTTAGAGAAAGCACCCAGGAATACTAACGGAATAGTCACAGGAGAATCCATAAACAAGATTAAAATAACTTCAGACAAAGAAGAAATACCGTTTCTTCCAATGCAAAAAGTTATGGCAGAAAAGATGACTGAAAGCGGAAAGATTCCGCAATTTACACTTTACTATGATATAGGTGCAGA
>JAUWJM010000074.1 GCA_030607715.1 Candidatus Aerophobota bacterium | reverse complement strand
TTTTAATTACCATGAATTAATGCCTCCAAAAAATCCTGGCTATTGCTTATAACAGGATTAAAATCCGCAAAAAATTGCGAAATTTTTGTAAAAGAAAAATAGTGAAAGATATCTGTAATTTGGTAGGAATTTTGAAAGCAAGATAGCCAATTCTTCAGCAAAATGAACTCTGCTATCTTGCTATAGTGGGCCCAGGAGGACTCGAACCTCCGACCTACGGATTATGAGTCCGCTGCTCTACCAACTGAGCTATGGGCCCTTATCCCTCATCCATTTAAAGTTTTACTAAATGATTTTTTCCTGTCAAATTACGATAAACGATTTAATGACCTCAGGGACAATTTTATAGATACTCTTCCAGCATCCTTCTTCTGGCAATTTCCTTAAGTTGAGCTAATACTTTGGCCTCAATTTGCCTTATTCTCTCTCGGGTTACTCCGTATCGCTCTCCTATCTCCTGCAGAGTGCAATCCCACCCATCTTCTGTTCCAAAACGAAGTTTTAAAATCTCTCTTTCTCGATCATCTCTTATCTGTTCAATTAGATTTTCCATTTCCCTTTTTAGACATTTCAAATTAACTTCTTCAAAGGGACAAATAGAGTTTTCATTTTCTATAAATTCTATTAAATAACTATTCTCATCTTCCCCAATTGGTGCATCCATAGATGTAGACTTGGTGGTTACTCTCTGCGCCCTTTCCACTTTTTCTAAAGAAATGCCACATCTCTCTGAGATTTCCTTAGCAGTGGGAACTCTACCTAATTCCTGTTCTAATTCTTGAGAAATACGATTTACCTTCTTAATAAGCTCAGTAATATGAACAGGAACACGGATAGTGCGTGATTGGTCAGAAATGGCTCGTGATAAAGACTGTCTTATCCACCAACTGGCATAGGTACTAAAACGATTCCCCCGACGATAATCAAATTTATCTACTGCCCGGGAAAGACCAATATTCCCCTCTTGAATTAAATCTAAAAAAGGAACTCCCCGTCCGATATATTTTTTAGCAAAACTCACTACCAATCTTAAATTGGCCCTGATCATCTTATCTCGGTAAATTTCATAGCAGTGTTTTGCCCACCCTATTTCTTCTCTTAAACCAAAAAATCTTTCTCTATCCTCAGGAGGTCTTATTAAACTCCCCTCCTCTTCATTCAATTCCGTTACAAAGTTAGATAGCTTCTTTACCTTTTTAAACTTTTTTCTTAGCCCTCGAAGGTCTTCCTCTTGTACACCTCTTTTTTTAGTTAAAGAGAAAAAATAAGTGTTTTTCTGAGTAAGCTCAACAACTTCTATAACTCTTAATCGGAGAATTTTTTTACTTTCCTTTATCTTTTTCCCATAATCTCTCTCTTGTTTGGCTGACAAAAGGGGAGTTTTTCCTATCTCTTGAAGGTATCTTCCTATTCCATCTCCAACTTCTGCAGAAAAGGTAGGAGATTTGGTCACCTCTCCCCTCTCTTCCTCAGAAATTAGTTCAATCCCTTCTTGCTCAATTAAGTTAAATGCATTCTCCATATCCTCTTCTTCTGTCTCCCCCCCTTCATTTAAAGCCTCTTCTATCTCTCTATAGGTAAGTTTACCTTCTTTTTCGCCTTTGGCTAATAATTCCTCAATTTTCTTCTTCATCACGCACCTCAAACTTTATCCCGCTAAAAAAGACCCCCTTTACTTTAATAAAGTTTTTCTTTTTAACTGAGATAATTTACTAAGTAACTCTCTCACCTTCTCTTCCTCACCTTTTTTCTCGCTTTCATTGATCCTTTCTGGATAATTGGTTATTTTTCTTTGATTTGATACTCTCCTTAGGTTACTAATTATATCTCTGGCAACTCTCCTTTTGTCAATTCCCTCTAAAGGAAAATCAGATAAAGTAAAAGAGGAAACAATGGAGGAGAGATTCTCCTCCTTTATCCGATTTATTAACTTGGAGTGAAATAACTGGCCTTTTTCTACTATTTTGATTATTTCTTGAGCAATTTCCCGATAAGCAGGGTTAATAAATTCGTCTAAAGAAAACTCATTTTTAACTACCTCTACTGCCTCCTCTCCACAGAGCATAACCTGCAAAAGGTATCTTTCCCTGTCCTTTTCCTCAGATTTCTTAGAAGAGTGGTTAGCTGGAAGGGTAGAGTAGCTTCTCCTGGTCATAAATTTCTGAAATTCTGCTGATAAATCTGCTTCATCAATATTTAACTTAGAGGCTAATCTCTTAATGAACTCCCGCCTAACTATTTGATTTTTTACCTTTTTTAAAGTTAAAAACAGAGAATCAACTATTTCCAGCTTATCTTCCAATTCCAGCAAAGGTTTTTGGTTAACTTCCAGATTTAACCTATAATCAAAATAAGAAACGGATTCTTTCTTGATCTTGATAAAAGAGCCTTTACCTTTTTTTTGAATAAAATCAGCAGGATCAGCTCCCCCAGGAAAAGAGATAACCTTTATCTGAAGATCGGTATCCAGGAGAATATCTATGCCTCTCAAAGTAGCAGACTCTCCTGCACTATCCTCATCATAGGCAACATAAACTTTATTAGTATATCTTTTCATAGCTCTTGTCTGGGAACGGGTAAGAGATGTACCCAGTGAGGCAACTACATTTCTTATTCCCTCCTGGTAAAGAGATATAACATCAGTATATCCTTCAACTAAAATAACTTCTTTCTCTTCCCTTATAAACTGCCTGGCTAAATTTAATCCATAGAGATTTTCTCCTTTGTCAAAAAGAGGGGACTGAGAAGAATTGAGGTACTTGGGCAAGAACTCATCCAACACTCTTGCTCCAAAACCACATATTTTTCCTGCCGGGGTGAATACAGGGAAGATAATACGGGATCGAAAATAAGCATAGTATCCATCTTTGTCCCGGGAAGGTAAAATTAAACCTAATTCTTTTAACTTCTCCTGAGGAATTTTCTTACTATAACAGAAATTTAAAAAATCCTGGGAAGAGGGAGCATAACCTAGATAAAAAGTATCAATAATGGATTCTTTAAATCCTCTTTTAAGAAGATAATTTAAAGCAAATCTGTTTTCTTTTAGTTTTTGATGAAAAAAATCAGCTGCCAGAGCATTGATACGGTAAAGGTCCTCTTTGTATCCTCCTGATTTGTTTAGTGTTGGCACGGAAATACCAATTTTTTCCCCTATAATTTTAACTGCTTCTGGAAAGGAGACCTTCTCCCATTTCATTAAAAAGGTAAACACATTCCCTCCTACCCCACAACCAAAACAGTGAAAGAGCTGTTTTTCTGGTGATACTACAAAAGAAGGAGTACGCTCTTGATGAAAAGGACAAAGAGCTTGATAATTCCTTCCACTTTTTTTTAAAGAAATATAGCTTCCAATTATCTCTACTATATCACTTTCCTCAACTATCCGATCAATTATATTACTCGGAATAAATCCTGCCATTGTATCCCCAACTTTGTGGAAAAAAGTACCTCTCATATTCCCTTAAAGCATACCAATCCGTCATCCCAGCAATATAATCTACCGCTACCCGATCAATTCCCTCTTTTTTTATATTTTCCCTGAAATTATCAGGAAAAAACTGAGGGTTTCTTAGATAAAACTGATAAAGATTACAAATAAGACGACGGGCTTTTTTAACCTCCACCAATAAAACATTGCACTGATAAACCTTCTCATACATAAAGTTTCTTAAATCATTAAACGACTTAAGAATATCCTCGCTCATCTCAAGATGAGGTTTTCGCCAGCTACTGCTTATAATATCCTCCACTAAGGTTGATATTCTTTCTCCATGAGTTTCTCCCAAAATTTTTACAGGTCCAGGGGGAAGATCGTCTCTCTTAATTAATCCAGCTCTTAGAGCATCATCTATATCATGATTTACATAAGCTAAGGGATCGGCAAGTTTAACTACCTCTGCTTCAAGGGTATGAGGGGAATAAGCACTTTTAGAGTCTAAAATGGCTTCTCCCTCCTGGGAATGATTAAGGATACCATCCCTTACCTCCCAGGTTAAATTTAATCCTCCTTTTCCCTCCAGTTTCTCCACTACTCGTAGACTTTGTTGGTTATGACAAAATCCTCTCGGATAAATCTCATTTAACGCTTCCTCTCCTATATGCCCAAAAGGAGTGTGTCCCAGGTCATGACCAAGAGCTATAGCTTCAGTTAAATCATCATTCAATCTAAGAGCACGGGAAATTGTTCGAGCCACCTGACTAACTTCCAGGGTATGGGTAAGTCGTGTGCGATAATGATCTCCAAAGGGAGCAATAAACACCTGAGTTTTGTGTTCCAGACGACGAAAAGATTTAGAATGAGTAATTCTATCTCTATCACGCTGAAACTCTGTCCTTAAAGGACAGAGAATCTCCTTTCTTTCTCTACCCTTGCTTTTTTTACTCTTGCAAGCATAAAAAGAAAGGTTCTCTTCTTCCCATTTCTCCTGAGCAGCTCTATCAAAAGATTTATCTTTCAAACCCATTTTAACTTTTCGTTTTTCCCGGCAGTAACTCCTTAAAAGTATCTATATTTTTTAATTTCTCCATAAATTTCTTTGCTTTCCCCGGGGTAACCGAAATTAAACCATCATAAACAGAGGGACCCACTTTCATAAGATATGGCGTAAGAGTAGACTTGTCTGTCCACCTGTTAAATTTAGTTCCCAGGGGAGATACATTTATTAAAATTAAAATTATACTGCAAACTAAAGCTCCTTCAGCCAGACCTAACAAAAATCCTCCTCCTCCCTCCACTCCCCTGGTAAAGGAACGTTTAAGTAGACTGTGCAAAACTACACCTAATATTCCTCCTATTAAGGCTATTCCTACAAATATTAAAGCAAAGGCGATCAGGTTGGCAACTTTTGAGGAGAGAAAAAGAAAATTTTCTTGAATTGCCCTACCAAGATTCTCGTATTGGTTAATAGCTAAAATAATTCCTAATATTATTCCACCTACCCCAAAAGCTTCTTTAAATAATCCCCTTATTACCCCTCTTATCACAAAAGCAGCAATAATGATTATTAAAATTATATCTAACCAGTTCATTGAGTTTTTTTCTCTAATTTTTCAATTAGCTGTTTAATTTTCTCTTTTACCCTATGATTTTTTTCTTTTAATTGATACATTTCAGCGGCTATATTTAGACAGGCTAAGACACAAACTTGACCAAAATTTTTTTGGGGAGAAGAAGTGGCAACTCTTTTAATCTTTTCATCTACATAAGAGGCAACCTCTTTTATTTTCTCCTTGTTTTCATTGGTTCTTAAGTTATATTCCTGATTGTAAATAGTAACTCTTACCCCATTTCTTGAAAACCTTAATCTTTACCCTTTATTATAGAAAAATATTAGAAATGTCAACCTGTAGCCCTCCAGTTTCAGAAAAAGTCGTTGGCTTTGTGGGATAGACAAAAAAAATAAATGTGGTAGAATAACAAAATGCTTTTTGTAAAGTAGGTGGCGTGCGAACCACAGTGTGTAATAAAGTTAAAATTACAAAAAAATTTGGTATAGACAAAAAAAATAAATCTGGTAAGATTAAGTGAAAATTTAATCATTACGTAGCCTTCGGAGGTAAAAATGATTCGCGCTGAGAGCTTAACCAAAGAATATGATGGATTTAAGGCAGTGGATAATTTAACCCTTCAGGTAGGAAAGGGAGAAATCTATGGATTCTTAGGCCCTAATGGAGCAGGAAAAACTACCACCATCCTGATGATTTTAGGTATCCTGAAGCCTACCCGGGGAAAAATTTATCTTATGGGGAAAGAACTTAAGAAAAATCCCCTGAGAATTAAAAAAGGAATTGGGGTTGTCTCTGAGAAACAGTACATCTATAAAGAGATGTCTGCTGGGGAGTATTTAAATTTTTTTGCTGATCTTTACGGTGTAAGAAATAAGAAAAAAAAGATAAATGAGCTTCTAAGTGCAATAAATCTTTTAGATGTGAAAAAAAGAAAACTGGGAGCCTTTTCCAGAGGAATGCAGCAAAAGCTTGGTTTTGCAAGAGCTCTTTTACACGACCCTGAAATTCTCCTTTTGGATGAGCCTGTTTCTGGACTGGATCCAACTGGAATTAAACAGATAAGAGACCTTATTAAAGAAGAAAATAAGAGAGGAAGAACTATTTTTATATCTTCCCACCTTCTCTCTGAAGTAGAAAGACTGTGTGGTAAAGTAGGAATTATTAACAAAGGTAGACTTTTAGCTGAGGATACTATGGATAATTTAAAGGCAAGGCTAAGTGATTTTGTCGAATTAGAAGTTGAAGTATCCAGGATAAAAAAAGAAATTATAGATGCTCTTTCTTCTATTAAATCGGTGAAGGAACTTAACACCAAGGGAAATCTTTTAATTCTAAGAGTAGCCTCAGATAAGGACTACAGAGCTCAAATATCTCAGGCAATTTCTCAGCAAAAGGGAATTGTTTTAGGGATAAAAAGGAGGGAGATGAGTCTGGAAGATGCCTTCATAACTATCACTCAAAGGAACATCTCTTTGTTGGCGACTTCTGGTAAGGAGGTGGAAAAATGAGAAAGTTTATACCCTATATAGTAGTAATAATTGCAGTAGTAGTCATCGTAGCTTTATTTATAGGATTAAGAGAGGCAAGCTATGGAATTATTGAGGGCAAAGCTGCTGATGAGCTCTCCGGAGATCCGGCTAGGGAGTTAAAGATAGTGGTTGATGGAAGATCTACTATTATGTACCATAGCACTTCTTACAAGCTCACTAAGATCCCCCCGGGAGACTACACTCTTAAGGCTACCGCTCCCAACTATTATGATTTTAGTGAAGAGGTTAAAATCCACAAAGGGGAAAATGTATTAAACTTTGGTATGAAGGGGAAGGAAATTCCGGATTTATCAGGAATAATTGTTTTTACCGAGTCCAAAGAAGAAGGAATTGAGATAGAGATAAGATTTACCGACAGCAAAGAAATAGGAATAACTGATTTTCCCTGTCTTCCTATAAAAATAGAGGGAACTTTATGGAAAAGAATAGGAGAGGCAGAAAATTACATAAAAGGGGGAAAAATTTTTGAGGGACCTATTAAGCATTTTTGGGATTCCAATGCTTATTTAGCTAAGAATAAGGGAATAATTTCCTGGGATAAGATCAAGGTAGAGCCAAAAAAAAATGAATATGGAGTTCTGGATATAGAGGTTCATCTTGAACAGGGAGATTTTAAAGATATAGTTGATGATGTAAAACTCTTTAAGGAGGAATAAAAATGAGTAAAAAAGGGGGATTTCTGTCTATTCATAGTATGAAAGTACTTGCTAAAAGGGAGTTGGTATCAAGTTTATACGGCGGCTGGGGAATCTATCTGGCAATATTTATCTCCTTCATAGGTTCCTCTTTATTCCTAACTTATTTTCTCAGGGGAATAAGCGAGGAGAACATTTTTATATCCTCTTATCCACTAAACTTCCCTTTGTTTCTATCAGTGGGTGTTATCTCCCTTTACCTGGTGATAGTATCTGCTATTTCCATCTCCAGGGAAAAGGAGCAGGGAACTTTGGAGGTTTTATTTTATGGGCCGGTGAGCTCCTCGTCTTTCTTCTTAGGAAAATATCTCAAGGATATGATCCTTTATCTTATAACCTTAGGTTTTTTTGCCATTTACTTTTTTGGGGTATCCCTTCTAACCAACCTGGGTTTCACCTATGTCCTGCTAAAAGGATTTCTCCTCTCCATATTCGTTGCCTCCTGTGTGATCAGCTTTGGCTTGTTTATATCTTCATTAACTGGAAGAGTAAGAAGTTCCATAATATGGCTGGTGGGTATACT
>JAUWJM010000012.1 GCA_030607715.1 Candidatus Aerophobota bacterium | reverse complement strand
GGGTGAGCGAGGGGATTTGAACCCCCGACATCTGGAGCCACAGTCCAGTGCTCTAACCAACTGAGCTACGCTCACCATATAGAGCGGGGAACGGGATTCGACCCCGCGACCATCGGCTTGGAAGGCCGATGCTCTACCAACTGAGCTACCCCCGCAATAATTTCTTGGCACGCCTGGAGGGATTCGAACCCCCGACCCACGGATTAGAAATCCGTTGCTCTATCCAACTGAGCTACAGGCGCAAATTTCATAAATGCTTTGTTAATCAGCACCTCAAAGAATAAATTCAACCGTCTGATTCAGTAGAAATTTCTCTTTTCTCGTTACTCTTCATTTCTAATAAGTATATCATTTTTTGACAAAAGTCAATATCTTCCCATTTTAGATTTAAGATTTCTGCCTTTCTCATTCCTGTACTAATCCAACTTCCACATTCTCAATCAAAAATTAACTATTCATGGCATTTTATGGGTTTATCCAGTCACTATTTTGAACTTTTAAAACAATGAGCCGATAAATAAAGGGTTTCGTTCATCAAAGTTCCCTAAAAACTCTTATTTTTGTGGAAGTCGGGTCAGCTTTTTCCTTGTCAAGGGTCTAACTTCATTCAAACAAAAATTTCTATTCCACCTCTGTAATTTTTGAAATCGATGAGATTACGAAACTTTCCTGTCTTTCTAATAAACCAGTTTCATTTACCCAGGTAAGGCCTAAATGCGACTACTACCTTTCCGTTTTCTTTTAAAGTCTCGAACTTCATCCTTGTTCCTATCTTGATTTTCTCGGGTTTGGTGGTATCCACTCCAATCAACCTACCCATAATAGAAGGTCCCTCATCTAAATGCACTAAGCCAACTACATAGGGAGCTTTATCCACTAGATTGGGTAGCGCTACATAGATAACTGTAAAACTTCTTAGGTCTCCCTCGCCTTTAGATTCAATCTCTTCCAGGTCAAAATTTCCACATTTTGCACATACAGGTTTAAGCGGTATTGACAAAGTTCCGCATTTCTTGCACTTACTTCCTATGATTTCCCCTTTTTCCAGCCCATCTAAATAATGTTTAATTAAAAGAGGCTCAACCTGCTCACTCATTTCTTTTATCTCCCAAGTATTAGGACCACAGCACTTGCACCCGATCCGCCTACATTTATTATGAGCCCGATTTCTGGATTACTCTGTATCTGTCGTTTGTCAGCCTGCCCTCTTAACTGTAGCCATATCTCGTTGAGCATTCCGATACCAGTCGCTCCAACTGGATGCCCCTTACACTTTAATCCACCATCTGTATTTATGGGTTTGTCACCGGTCAATGAAGTTCTCCCTTCTTTTGCTGCCTTTATGCCTTCACCTCTTTCAAAAAATTCAAGATCCTCACTTATGATTGCCTCATTTATAGTAAAACAATCGTGGACTTCGGCTATATCCACATCTTTAGGTTTGATTCCTGCCATTTTATAGGCAAAACGACTGGCATTTACAGTAGCTCTGGACGTTGTCAAATCTTCTCTTCCCTGTAGAGTAATCGTATCTGTACCTAAACCTAAGCCGATAATACGAAGGGGCATATCAGTGTATCTTTTTGATACCTCACCTTTAGTCAAAAATGCTACAGTGGCTCCATCGGATATGGGACAACAATCAAAAAGCCTTAATGGATAGGCAATCACTGGATTGTACTTGGATATCAGGAAATCCATTTCATTTTTAAATATTACCCCTTTTTCTGCGCCTACTTTCTTTGCTGTATCTATGATTTCTGACCTGAATTGGGCTTTAGGATTCATTGTACCATTGTGGTGATTCTTAATCGGGATTGCTTGCATCTCCTCCCAGGTAACATTGTATTTTTTAAAGTATTCCTGAGCCATAAGGGCAAACAGCCCAGGAAAAGTCACTCCTGCTGGAAGCTCGTATACATCATCTGTCCCGACAGATAGGGCATCTGTAACCCCAATAGTGGGTAAATTTGTCATTTTTTCGACACCAGCAACCATCACTACATCGTATGTCCCAGAAGCTATCGCCCAATAACCAGTGGCGATTGCACAAGAGGATGAACAGCAAGCAGCTTCAGTCCTGAATGCTGGTATCCCACTTAATCCCAACCATTCGGCATACAATGCTGATGTGTGTCCCTGGTGCTCATACATCTCGGGGGTGAAATAACCTACGAACAGTGCTTTTACATCCTTTTTAAGATTAATTCCTTTATCAACGTGAGATACCGCCTCTCTGGTAGCTTCGGCGATTAAATCCCTTCCTGTTTTATCGGGGTGTTTGGTAAAGGTGGTCATTCCCACTCCTACAATGTCTACCTCACTCATTTTTTACCACTCCTAATATTGACTTCCTTTAAACATAAGTTTCCTTCTCTTTTCTAAAAAGGGACTTCATTTTATCATCTCTAATAGGTATAAAATCCTTTCTTGCATTTTCTCCCTAAGTAACCTGTATTTACCATTTTCTTTAGCAAGGGACAGGGTCTGTATTTTGGATCACCGAACTCATGGTATAACACTTTCATTATGTCTAAACATATATCCAAACCAATTAAATCTCCTAATTCCAGAGGACCCATTGGATGATTTGCTCCCAATCTCATAGCAGTATCTATACCTTCTTTGGTTGCTACTCCCTCCATCAACATATAGCAAGCCTCATTTATGAGTGGCATTAAAGCTCTATTAACGACAAAACCCGGCCAATCTTTTATCCTTACAGGTGTTTTTCCTATTTTTCTTGTAAGTTCCTCGGTGATTTTGATCGTTTCCTCAGATGTTTGCTCGCCGGCAATAACTTCTACAAGCTTCATAATTTGTGCGGGGTTGAAAAAGTGCATTCCAACAAATTTTTCTGGCTTATCAGTTGATGAGGCTAAAGCTGTAATGGAAATTGATGATGTATTAGATGCTATGATAGCTTCTTTTTTACAGATTAATTTAAGTTCTTCATATAAACTTTTTTTGATGTTAAAGTCCTCAAAGATGGCCTCTATTATAAAGTCTACCTCTTTTAAATCTTTTAATTCTGTAGTTCCCCTGATACACTGCATTACCCCTTCCTTTTGCTTGTCTGTTATCCTCTTTTTTTCTACACTTCTCTGTAGATTTTTTGCTATTCTTTCAATCCCCTTATCAATAAGCTCTGGGGTCAGATCTCTCATTATTACATCTAAACCCTCAGACGCAAATACTTGAGAAATTCCGCAGCCCAAAGTGCCTGCACCTATAACTCCAATCTTATTGATCCTCATTTGCACCTTTCTTTTTTAGATAGAATCTCCTCTTTTATCCCCATTTTTTCTTCTCTAAAGATTCGTAGGTCCATTTCGTGCAAATCATCCGCAATTTCTGGTTTGAACCTCATTTGAGGAAAAATATCTCTATCTAAATCTACACCAGGAGCAATTTCAATTAGAGTTACTCCTTTCCTCCTTAATTCAAAAACAGCTCTTTCTGTAACATATAGAACCTCTTTCCCAACATCTTTTGCATATTGGCCACTAAATGTAATTTGTTCTACATCATTTAGAAATTTCTTAATTCGTCCCTCTTTCACAATTTTTACTTTTCCATTCTGAATGTCAATATGAGCTCCACCAGCCATGAATCCTCCAAGAAACACTACCTTTTCTGTATTTTGGGCAATATTTATAAAACCACCGCAACCAGCTAACCTTTGACCGAACCGACTGACATTTACATTTCCATATTTATCCACTTGAGCCAGGCCCAAAAAAGCTATATTCAGGCCACCGCCATCATAGAAGTCAAACTGATATGGTTGATCAATGATTGCATCAGGGTTTGCGGACGCCCCAAAACTCAGTCCTCCTGCAGGAATACCCCCACAGGCACCAGTTTCAACTGTTAGACTCATTAGAATGCTTAAACCTTCTTCGGCCGCCACTGATGCAACACTTTCTGACATACCAATCCCCAAGTTAACAATGACATCTGGCTTTAGTTCCATTACAGCTCTTCGAGAGATAGCTTTTCTTATATTTAGCGGTAATGGTTCAACCTCGCTAAGCGGAACAAATATCTCCCCTGAGTATGATGGATTATACTGTTCAGCGAACGTCTGTGGATGATTCTCCGGTTTTGCTACCACAATATAATCTACATAAATCCCAGGTATCTTTACATCATATGGTTTAAATCTCCTGTTCTGTGAAAGTCTTTCTACCTGTGCAATAACTATACCACCAGAATTTTTGGTAGCTTGTGCCATTGGTAACATTTCTAATGAACCTGCTTCCTTTTCCATGGTAATGTTTCCACTCAAATCGGCTGTAGTACCTCTAATAAACGAAACGTTAATGGGGAATGCTTTATAAAACAACCATTCTCGTCCTGAAAGTTCTATAAGTTTAACCAGATCCTCCTTTGTTCTCTTGTTAACCTTCCCACCACTTATCCGCGGATCTACAAAGGTTTTGAGTCCTGTATGAGTAATAAAGCCAGGTCTGCCACCAGCTATTTCTCGAAATAGACAAGAAATCACTCCCTGAGGAAAGTTATATGCTTCGATCTTATTCTCTAAGGCCAGCTTACCTAATTTAGGAACTAAATTCCAATGTCCCTCTATAACTCTTTTGACAAGTTTCTCATGTGCCAGGTGATTTTGCCCTTTATTCTGTCCATCACCTTGACCTGCCGCACCCACTACAGTAAGATCTATTGGCTTATCTGTTTCAAGAAATCTTTTTTCCAATGCAACCGTTAGTTCTTCTGGATGACCACTCCCAACAAAGCGTCCAATAGCAACAGTATCCCCATCTTTTATTAACTTTACTGCTTCTTCAGATGTGAGGGTCTTACTCAAGGTATTACTCCTATCTTTCCATAAATACTTCCAGAGATTTTTTATAGTACTTCTTTCCTAACAGTTCAGCCACTAAGTCATCAAGGAGTGATATGAATTTATAATCCGTCTATCTCTCTTTTGTGTTAATCTTGTGTAATCTCGTGGTTCGTTTCGTTTGTCTGGTTTATTCAGTCTATTCGGTCTATTCAGTCTCGTTTGTTTGGTTTTTACCCATTTACACATTACTTATTACATATTGCCTTTAGCCCTTTGCCTCTTCTACGCATCAACTCATTCACGCATTTATCTTAGTGTCTTCGTGCCCTGCTGCCTTGGTGGCTGAATAGTAATTCTCTACTTTAAGTTTTTATTTTGGTCTTTTTATCTTATCTCCCCACCCCAAATAGTTTAATTCCCCTTAAGAAACTAAATGTAGCTTACTACATTCATAAGTTCTGTCAATGCCATTAAATACAGAGAAATTTTCTAAAATTTGACATCTCTTCTTGTATTTGTTATTCTTATAAATGTAATAGGTAAGTTTTCCTAAAAGATAAGCTCTATGGAGCTTTGGGTATCCCTAAAAAAACCTTTTTTTGGCGAAGGGGAAAATAAGGTCATCTCTATAAGTTTGCACAGCCAAAAAGCGGAGACCGAGCTTCACTAAAGTAAGGATTAGTATAAAAATCTTGCGAGGTCGTTTTTCGTGGGATACCCAAAGCCCTTTATGAAAGCTAAACTATTACTATCTACATTATAAGGAGGATCAGCAGATGCTTTTTTATTGGTTTACAAAGTTTAATGAAATGTTTCTATCTTACCACACTTTTTGGAGAAAAGCCTTTTTTTATAAAACAATTGGAGAGATAGGCAAAAAAGTAATACTATTGGTTATTTTTTTGTTGGTGATTACTGGATCTTGTTGGGCAGAAATGCCCGAAATTGGTCGCAATGACTGGGTCATCGTATCAGGACAAATAGACGAAGGTAAAGCAGAGGAGGTCGTAACTGCTCTGATAAATTTGGATTCCCAGCCAGAAACAGCTCCTATTGGTATAAGGATATCCTCTTCCGGGGGATCATCAATGGCAGTGATGGCCATCTGTGATGTTATTAAAAATCTGGGCCGTCCAGTGGTAACTGTTGCTCTGGGCAAGGCAATTTCTGGGGCTGCCCTTATCTTAAGTTCTGGCGATCAAAGATACATTGGTGAACATACCATAGTTATGCTACATCAACCTAACATTGTCCTTGAGAACTGGAGCTCCAGTTTTGAGGATTTTCGTCAGTTAAGTAAGGCTCTCACTAAAATAGAGGATCAGATGTACTATCTTTTAGCTGAAAATACCAGGAAACCCCAGGATGAGATAAAAGAGATGATGAAAACCGAGGTATGGCTTACTGCCAAAGAGGCAATAGAGTTTGGATTAGCCGATGAGCTGTTAAGTGAAGGAGGATTGAGGATAAAGAAGGAGCCCATTACTCCGGAAGAGAAAAAAGATAAAAATGCTGATTAGTAAAGAATTTAGTTTTGATGCTGCTCACAACTTGAAAAACTACCAGGGTAAATGTGAGAAGTTGCACGGCCATCACTGGACGGTTAGAGTTACTGTTAAAACTCCGGTGAATGAAAATGGAATTGCTTATGATTTCATTCAATTGAAAAGGATAGTAAAAAAAAGAGTAATTGGTAAGCTTGATCACAGTTACCTTAATGATCTTTTCCCTCAACCTTCAACAGAAAATATTACTCTGTGGATCTGGGGAAAATTAAAAGACCTGCCCCTTTACGAAATTAAAGTATGGGAATCACCTACAAGCTCTGTAACCTACAGAGGGAAAGACTTTGAAAAAACGTAACAACTCAAAAGAAACTAAAAGGAAGGACTGGCATTAATTTCTTCCCCTTCTTAGTCTCTCGATAATCTGTTCAATATCGCTGTCTGCCGATCTTACAGCCATAGCAGTTACATAAATTAAAACCGAAAACTGCCAGCTATCTTCCGGACCCACTATCAACCCAGAATGGGTATCCTCCTTTCTCTCCAGTTGATCAGAAAAAAACCCTATTGATTTTTCTAAATTCCCCTCATGAACACTAATATTATAAATCTCATTCTTGTATTTCAAAGAAGGGAAAGAAATTCCCCTCATTAAGAGAAATCTACGAATATCTTCACTACTTGCCTGGTAATTCTCCTCAAATTCAAAACCTTCAAAGTGAGCATAAAATTCCCGGGGCAAAACAATTAAAGGTCTGTGAACTGCAACTTTCCCCTCGCGAATTACTGTATCTCCAAGATTAATTGATGACTCAGCTAAGGAGATATAGGGAAGCTCTGTGGATTCAAAAGTTAAAAGGTTTCTCAATCGGTATTTTAAGATTTTAGTTTCCCTAACGGCTCTCTCCCATTTTTCCTCTAAATCCATTAACCGCTCCTTATAATTTATTTAATATTGTTAATTAATACTAAATAAAATGATTTCGTCAACCCCAGCAAAAAATTGACAGTACAGGTAAAAATTTTATAATCAAGAAAATTAACCACTGAAGACACAGAGGACGCTGAGAATTTTAAAAAAGGATTATAGCATAGTTTCTCTGTGTTTTCAGTGTCCTAAGTGGTCAAGGAAGTTAAAATGAGACTAACTCCATGGATCAAGAAAATAGCTCCTTCGCTTAAAGTCTTAGAAGAAATGGAAGGATTGCTTCACTCCCTTTCTCTTAATACAGTTTGCCAGGAAGCAAAATGCCCTAATATTGGGGAATGTTTTTCTCGAAAAACTGCTGCCTTTATGATTTTGGGAAAAAGATGCACCAGAAACTGTAAATTTTGTGCTGTAAAAAAAGGAAATCCTTTTCCTTTAAATCCTGAAGAGCCAAATAATATAGCTAAGGCTGTAAAACTGCTGAATTTAAACTATGTTGTTGTTACCTCTGTAACCAGAGACGATCTAATAGATGGAGGAGCCAACCAATTTGCCCAAACTATCAAATCAATAAGAAGCCTTTGTGGAGAAAATGTCCGTGTTGAAATTCTAATTCCAGATTTTAAAGGCTCTTCCTCCTCTCTTAAAAAAGTATTAGAAGCAAAACCAGATGTTTTAAATCACAACTTAGAAACAGTACCCCATCTTTATCCTGAGGTAAGGCCTCAGGCTAATTATCAACGTTCTCTTGAGGTTTTGAAAAAAAGCAAAGAAATAAATCCCTGTATTTATACCAAATCTGGCATAATGGTAGGATTAGGGGAATCTTTTAAAGAAGTGGTAAATCTTATGAAGGATTTAAGAGGGGTAAACTGTGATTTTCTTACTATAGGTCAATACCTAAGGCCTTCTCCACATCATTTAGAGGTAAAAGAATTTATACATCCAGAAAAATTCCAGAAATATGAAAAAATTGCCAGAGATTTAGGGTTTCTCCATACAGCCTCCTCTCCTTTTACCCGTAGCTCTTACCATGCTCAGGATATGTTAAAAATTGACAAAAAATTTTCCTGCAAAAGTTGGTTGACAATTATTTAGTTTATTATTATTATAATGTATATATAATTATTTGACTTAATGTATAAACCTTTTAACAAAAGGGCAAAATCCATAAAAGAGTTTTTTTTAAAAACTTTTTTGTTAGGAAAATAAATGCCTTTATTAAATGAAAATTCATCTGTTCCCCTTTATCATCAATTATCTGAGGAATTGAGAAATAAAATAGAAAGTGGAGAATGGCCACTTCATACGCTCATACCTTCAGAAACAGAATTATGTAAAAAATATGGGGTTAGTCGAGGAACAGTAAGACAAGCTATCATTGAGTTGATGAGGGATGGCTTAGTGCGTCGGAAGCAAGGGCAGGGTACTTTTGTAGCTAAGCTCGGAATAATTCAGCCAGTAAGCAGGTTCTATAGTTTTAGTCAGGACATGGAGGAAAAGGGACTTGAGCCTTCCTTGCAGATAATAAAAAATGAAATAATTTATCCTAATAAAGTTATTAGAAAAGCTTTAGAGTTAGGAGAAGAAAAAAAAGTTTATAAGATAGTACGAGTTAGATTAGCTAGTGGAGAGCCGGTCCTCCTGGATATTTCTCACTTAATAGAGGAGTTATTTCCAGGGTTAGAGAAAGAAGATTTAATTGCAGCTCCTCTTTATGATCTTGTAATGAGGAAGTATAAGGTGAAAATATCCCGTGCTCGAGAAGTCTTTGAGCCTATTTTGATAGGTAAAGCTGAGGCGAGGAGACTTAATATTCCTGTTGGTTCTTTAGCTCTCTCAGTAGAACGGACAGTTTATGCCGGTAACAGGCCCTTTGAATTTCGAAAGAGTATAATACGAGGCGATAAATGCAGTTATTCTGTAGAACTTGTCTGATATCGGAAAGATTAAAGTAAAGGGAAACTGAGTTTCTAAGCAGAGATAACAGATATTACCAAGGCATTGGAAATTCAAATAGGTTCTTTAAAACTGAGTGAACTCTATAGCAGAAATTTTAGAGGTTGAATTGGGTTAAAAATACAAGGAGAGGAGTTCTTAAGCTACCTCATATTAAAAAGGAGGAGTTTTAAATGGCTTATATACGAAAACTTACACAAGATATAAAAATTTATGATTCATCGAAAGCTTATGATGGTTATACACTCTTTGCTCCGGCAGCTGATAATAATGTATGGTTAATTGATATGAAGGGTCAGATTGTTCATCATTGGGTGATGAAACATGAGCCAGGAGCGCACGGGAAACTTTTACCCAATGGAAACTTACTTTGGCAAGGAAGAGGTCCTGAAGCAATGAGTGAGTTTGGTGGTAATGGAACAGAATTGGTAGAGGTAGATTGGGATGGCAATGAGGTATGGAGGTATAATGATCTCTTTTTGAACCATGATTTTGTTCGTTTGGACAATGGCAATACTATAATCAATAGGTATATACAGATTCCTGGTAGCATTGCAACCAAAATTAAGGGTGGAGTTCCTGGAACTGAGAGAAAGGAGGAAATATGGAGTTGCTCTTTCCAAGAGATTACAAAGGAAGGAGAAATCATTTGGGAATGGAAACATTATGAGCATCTGGATCTTGAGAGAGATATTCTTTGTCCGTTATGTCCCCGGAGCATTTGGGGATATACTAATTCTTTAGATGTTTTCCCTGACGGCAATATTTTATGCACTTTCCGTCTTCTCAATACAGTTGCTATTATTGATAAAAAAACAAGTAAGATTATCTGGCGATGGGGACCAGAGTATTCACTGGGGCATCCACATAGTTGTAGTGTGTTAGATAATGGGAATATCTTGTTATTTGATAATGGGTTACATCGCAAGGGTAAAGAGATAGGGATCGGAGAGGTAGCAACCTCCCGAGTGATAGAAGTTGACCCCAAAACTAATGAAGTTAAATGGGAATACAGAGACCCTAATGCATTCAACTTCTACACCTCTATTTGCGGTAGTGCTCAGCGATTACCAAACGGTAATATCTTAATTTGCGAATCAACAAAGGGAAGGTTTTTTGAGGTTACTCCTGATAAAGAGATAGTTTGGGAGTATATTAGTCCTTTTATAGTTAGACGTCCACCATATTGGGGATGGACATTATCTGCCTTAGTCTTCCAGGCTCACCGTTATGGCCTTGATTATGAAGGATTGAAAGGAAAGATGATAGATCCTAATAGATTTGAGTGGGTAATACGGGAAAAAAATACGAAAACTTTAGAGGAAGAAGAGACCATTAGCCGCCTCAAGAAATTAGGGTATTAAATAACAACCTGTAGATGAGAATTTCAATTGCCTTTCCCTTCAGAAATAGAGTTGTGTAAAAAATATGAGGTTAGCTGGGAAATATAAGGAAAGTTATCAGAAAGACTTTAAATTAAACATATTATACGAGGAGGATAAAAAATGGCAGGTATTGCACGAAGGAGTTTACATTCGGTAACATTCAATAATCCATCAAAAACCTATAAAGGTTATACTTTAATTACTCCATTCTGGTGGCAGGATGAGGTTTATTTAATCGATATGGAGGGTTGGATTGTTCACTATTGGAAATTACCGAAAAGGCCTGGTGATCTTGCATATTTGTTATCAAATGGAAATCTTTTTTACCCAGCCAGGTATGATAATAACTATTGGAATGAGTTTATCGGAGGTTCTGGTAGTGATATATTGGAAGTAGACTGGGACAACAATATAGTATGGAAATATACAGATAAGTACACCCATCATACAATGACACGTTTAAAAAATGGTAATACCATGGTTCTTCGGTTTGTGCCGATGCCTCTTGATATCTCTGAAAAAGTGCAAGGTGGCCGTCCTGGAACTGAATCTGATGGCAAAATAATGTGGACAGATGGCCTTCGAGAAGTTACACCTGAAGGCAAGGTAGTTTGGGAGTGGTTGGCATATAAACATCTTGATCCCAACCTTGACATTATTTGTCCATTTGAGAGTCGTTTTGAATGGACGCACTGTAATACAATTTTTGAACTTGATAATGAAGATCTTCTACTCTGCTTCCGGGTAATAGATACTGTTGTTATTATTGATAAGAAAACTGGGGATGTAAAATGGCGTTGGGGACCTGGAGAGGTATTTCACCCACACGGTTCCATTATGATAGAGAATGGAAATATTTTATTATTTGATAATGGCTGCCATCGTAGGGATTCATATCTTTCTTATTCACGGGTTGTTGAAATAAATCCAAAAACTAACAATATTGAATGGGAATATAGAGATAATCCACCAACTGAGTTTTATTCAGGAATTGGTTCCAGTGCTCAAAGATTACCCAATAATAATACTTTGATAAATGAGTGTGATTTGGGTAGGATTTTTGAGGTAACTTATGATAAAGAATTAGTATGGGAATATGTTAGTCCTTTTTATACTGGAAAAATTGGAAGTAAGATGATGGAGGGATCAGAGTTAGGCCGAAATAATTCCATGCATCAAGCCACTCGGTATGGACCTGACTTTGAGGGTTTTAAAGGTAAAGATTTGGATCCAAATAAATATAAAGTTTTAAATCAAATGTATGGACCCGATGCCTTTAAGAAAAGCTAGCGTTTAGGAGGTAGAATAAAAATGGGCATAGCAAGAACAAAACTAACCGGTGTAACTTTTTATTCGCCGTCGATGTGTTATAATGGTTTTACCCTTTTTGCACCCATGGACGGCAAGGATGTATGGCTTATAGATATGCAGGGTAGAGTTATTAATCATTGGGAGATACCTTACGTTCCTGGATGTCACGGAAAGCTTTTACCTAATGGAAATTTGCTTTATGCTGGTAAACTGATAATGGTCCTCCTATGGATTTTGAGGGTGCCGGAGGAGTATTGATAGAAATGGATTGGAATGGTAAAATTGTGTGGCAATATAAGGACCCATATCTACATCACACTTTTTATCGTATGAGGAACGGAAATACTATGGTTCTAAAATGGGTTAAGGTTCCTCGCACAATCACAAGTAGAGTTAAGGGTGGCCTTCCCGGAACCGAAAAATGGGAGACTATGTGGACTGATGCTCTTCAAGAAATCACTTCAAGTGGTAAAGTAGTTTGGGAATGGCTATCATATGAGTACCTTAACCCTGAATTAGATATCATTTGTCCTGTTTGCTCCCGTGCTGAATGGACTCATGCTACCTCCTTTGATATTCTTGAAAATGGGGATATCTTAGTTAGCTTTATGAGAACAAATACTGTTGCCATTGTTGATAAGAAAACTGAAGATATAAAATGGTGCTGGGGTCAGGGAGAGTTAGGTCATCAGAATGATGCTACCATGCTAAATAACGGGAATATTTTAGTGTTTGACAATGGACGTCATGCACCTGGTATAGGTTTAGGCTTCTCTAGAATGGTAGAGGTCAATCCAATTACTAATAATATGGTTTGGGAGTATCGAGAAAATCCTCCTTTTTATTTCTATTCATCATTTTTGGGTAATGTTCAAAAATTACCTAATGAAAACATTCTTATTTGTGAGGGGACCACTGGGAGAATTTTTGAGATAACTCCTCGAGGCGAATTAGCTTGGGAATTTGTAAGTCCTTATCGCCATCATTCTTCTGGAGAATGGGGATACCATAATTTTATCTTTAGTGCTTATAGATATGACTTTAGATATGAAGGTTTGGCAGACCAAGACGTAAAGCATGCTAGGGCTAAGCAGATAGCTCAAGAAGGAATAAAACCAAAGACTACAAAGGCTATTTCTACACAAAAGAATAGGATACGTTCTCGACTCGAGGACCTGGGTTACTAGCACAGGACTATATCTTAGGTAAATATATGCTTGGGATTTATCTTTCTACTGAACTTATGTTTAGATTTGTATAGAGTAAGTCCTTATTTCTGTAAAGACAAAAGAAGATATAGAAAAGTTCCTGGCTGTAATCTCTGCGATCCTCGTAGATATTACAGCCAGGGAGATGATATGCTGAATGGGATAGGACCCTTTACCTGTAATATTGTTAGGAAGCTGGAAATTAAGACCAAAAAGGAGGTGAAAAACAGGTAGGTTAGTCCAGATTAGAATAAAGAAAGTTCTCAGGAAGTGTTGAATAATTGCCTTTTCTTTTTGAGAACTTTTATGGAAGATTGAACCATGTCTAATGAATAAAAAAACTTTAAGGAGAATATTATGAAAAGGCTTTTGAAAATGTTGTTTTGTGTCTTGATTTGTGTTAGTTTTGTTTTTCCCACAATAGCTGGAGGAGAAGTAAAAAAAGTAAAGCTAACAATTTGGGAATGGATAACAACCCAAGGTCCAGGCCCTGTTTATCAAGAAGTCCTTCAGTCTTATAGAGACTCCCATCCAAATGTAAAAGTTGAATCCATTTCTGATCCTTGGAATCAGGCGCACACTAAAGTATTACTTATGTACCAGGCAGATCAAATGCCCGATGTTATTGGAGTGAACAGAAACTGGTTTACAGAATTTGTCGCTTTAGATATTCCTGAAGATCTAACCCCTTACGTTGAAAGAATACCGGGAATGAGAGAAAAATATTATGATGCAGTGAAAGGAGAGATGGATGGTAAGGTATATATTCTTCCATACGATGGAGGTAATGCAGCCCTTGTTTATAATACAAGAGTTTTTAGAGAATTAGGTCTATCACCTCCAAAAACATTGGATGAGTTTGTTGAAATTGGTAAAAAATTGACCGATTCTGCTAACAATAAATTTGCAACCCAGTTTTGCATTTCGGAAAAAAATGTTGCAGGAGCAAATGTATGTAATATAGGTCCAATTTTAACCTCTTTTGGTGGAACATATGTTGAGAATAAAAAAGCGGCTTTTAACAGTCCGGAAGGAGTAGCAGCATTGGAATGGATGATTAATCTGGAAAAAACTGGAATTGCTGCTCCTGGCGGAATAACTGTTGATGCAAAAAATATGAGAGAAGCTTTTGCTTCTGAAAGAGTATTCATGACTTTTGATGGTTCCTGGGGAACACCTTATTACAATAAGTTCCCTGAATTAGAATGGGATATCGTTAGAATGCCCAAAGGGGTAGATATAGGAACAGTGGTCAACATAATGTGTTGGGGCATATCAAAATCTTCCAAAAACAAAGAAGCTGCTTGGGATTTGCTTAGTTACATAGAAAGTGACAAAATGATGCTGAAGTATTTTAAAGAGGGTAATGTTATGCCTTGTATTAAAAAATATGGAGAACTTCCTGAATTTCAGGAAAAATACAAGGGGTTTTTAGATACGTATGCTTCTACTACTAATTATTTCCAAACTGGTTCAGTGGCCCAAGAGACGCAAATGTATAGACTTATCGTTGAAGCATATCATAAAGCTTTTCTTGGAGAAATGTCCGTAAAGGCTGCTCTGGATGAAGCAGCTGAAAAGTATAATAAAATAGCTGAGGAGTTTTACGCCAGGTATAAAAAATAATTAATTAAATTATGCTAAAGACTTCCTATAAAATTCAGGAAGTCTTTAGCATGCCATACTTTCACAGAAATTTGATCCAAATTGATAAAATGATTTTTTTCTATTTATAATTATGCAGTTATCCGTAACAGATGTTCAACCTTGATTTTTCAGGTTAAATAATAGGGGGGGAAGAATTGACTTTTGCAAATAGTTTTAAAAAGAGGGGTATCTTATTTATTATGCCTATGTTTATTTTCATAATAGCTACTACCTTTTTACCAATTCTATATGTAATTATTATGGGATTCTTTAGAAATTATTTACCTGAAAAAGCGATATCTTTTGTGTTTCTTGAAAATTATAAAAATATTTTTAAAGACCCCGAGTTTTGGAAATCTCTTTACAATACAGGTGTTTATGTATTTTTCACTGTATTTTTTCACATAAGCTTTTCGTTGTTCATTGCTACTTTTCTTGATAAAAAAGGACCCTTATCCGGATTTGCTAAAATCCTAAGAAGCATTTTTATTACTCCATGGCTTTTATCCTGGGCAGTAGCAGCTTCCGTATGGCTTTTAATTTTAAACCCGGCAGGAGTACTAAATGGTCTTGCAATGAATTTTGGTTTTTTAACAAAACAGATCCCATGGTTTGGTGAAAAACGTTTTGCTATGGGATGGATTATTTTTATCACTGTCTGGAAGGCCTTCCCTTTTTTCATGATGTTTATCTATGCAGCTCTAACTACAGTTCCTGCTAAACTCTATGAATCAGCAGCTATTGATGGTGCTTCTTACTTGCAGAAATTTTATTATATTACTTTTCCACATATTTTACCTACAGTTCTCACTTTAACAGTTCTTGATATTATATGGAGTATTAGACAATTTGATATCTTTTTCCTTACGACTGCTGGAGGGCCTTTAAAAAGTACTCAGACTTTATCATTATATGTTTATTTTACAGCTTTTGAAAGATTCAAATTCGGACTTGCCTCTGCTCAGGGTATTGTCATTTTTCTTATCTCAAGTATAGCAGCCTTAGTTTATGTAGAAATATATAGCAAAGGGAAGATATAAGTACAATGAGAGTAAAAAATAGTCTTGGTCACAAAAAAACTGCTATTTTAAATACGATTTGGTTAATTCTGGCAATATTTTTTATAATTATAATTTTTTCCCCAATTATCTGGGTGGTTCTTTGTTCTCTACGCCAAAATATAGAGGTATTTACTTTTCCACCCCGAATAATAGCAAAAAAAATAACTTTGGAAGCATATCTATCTATTTTTTCTGACAAAAGTTTTTTAAGATCAATGTCTAATGCCTTTTTTGTTTGTTCTATAACCACATTACTATCTTTGACAATGAGTATCTTAGCTGCGTATGGTTTTACTAGATATAACTTTTTTGGTAAAAAAATATTACAACAGTATATACTGATGACTCAAATGCTTCCAATCATATTATTGGCATTGCCTTTTTTTATTGTATTAACCAAGGTGAAACTTTATGACTCTCAATTAGGACTTATCATTGCATATACATCTTTTACGTTACCTTTTTGTTCTCTCACTATGATAGGATTTTTTAACACTATTCCTCGAGAATTAGATGAAGCTGCACTAATAGATGGATGCTCGCATTTTACTGCTTTTTTAAGAGTAGTAATTCCTCTTTCTATTCCAGGCTTAATAGCGACAGGTATATTTGCCTTTATTTATGCCTGGAATGAGTATCTTATGGCAGTTGTCTTAACTTCGTCAGGAAGAACACGAATGCTTACTGTTTTAATAGGTAGTAAAATTGGTCAATATAATACCATATGGAACGAGTTAATGGCCATTACAGTAGTTGCTTCAATTCCACTGATAATTATTTATACTTTCTTACAGCGATATTTTCAAAAAGGAATGACTGCTGGAGCATTAAAAATGTGATATGAAAATGGAGTATTATTAGTTGAGAAAAAGGTATTTTTTTGAGTTAATTAAATTTATTTGTTTGTACAAAGATAAGGAGCATTAGATGAAAAATGTTATTTTGTTGACAATAGATGCATTAAGAAAAGATACCTTGGGATGTTATGGTAATAAAGATAAATTAACTCCATTTGTTGATTCTTTGCAAGATAAATGCATTAGATTTACAAAGGCACAATCTATTGGGCCATATACACAAGCATCATTTCCAGGGATACTTACATCTTCTTATTATCTTGAATATGGAAGAGGGAAAAATCTTTCACCAAAAAGGACTTTGATTTCTGAGATACTTAAAAAATCAGGAATTACAACAGCCGGGTTTCATTCAAATCCATATCTGTGTGATTTTTTTGGATGGAACAGAGGTTGGGATGTCTTTTATGATTCTATGGATGCCGATGTTACACCAGAGGTTCCCTATATAAATGGTGATGAAATTAACAAAAAAGCGAGCGAATGGTTATCGTTCTATACCAAAGGAAAAGAATACAAACCATTTTTTCTATGGCTTCATTATATGGATGTTCATGAACCTTATGTTCCTGAGAGAAAATACATTGATATGGTAGATTCATCTATTAATCTTAGCCAGGATGAGATGTTTAATTTATTTAAAAATGTAGTCTTAAAAAGAGATGTCTCGGATGAGAGGACAGTAGGGCTTTTAAAAAAACTCTATGATACCCATGTTCGGGAAACTGATGATTATGTTAAAAAGTTTTTTGATATATTGGAAAAACTTAACCTTTTGCAAGATTCTATAATTATTATAACCTCAGACCATGGTGATGAATTTGGTGAACATAATGGCCTCTCTCACGATGGTAAAATGTATTCTGAACTTATAGATATACCTTTTCTTATTTATGATTATGATAAAGATAAGGGTGAGGTTTGTAATACTTTGATTAGCAATATTGATATACCTCCCACCATAGTTCATTTATTTGGCATTGAACTGGTAAAGAACTTTAAAGGTTACTCCCTTCTTCCTCTTGAGAGTTATCCCAAAAAGGGATGTTTTGGTACAGCTATTGGCAAAATAGGTCAAAGAGAAAAAGATACAGATAAGCCAGTGTATTTTTATAGAGAGAGCGATCTTAAAATAATATATCAAGAGAGTGGTAATATTTGGGAGATGTATAATCTCAAAAAAGACCCAAAAGAGGTAAATAATATAATTGATACATCATCTATAACAGATGATATGAAAGAAAAATTAAACTCAAGAGTGAAAAGATTAGGTTAAAGAATAAAAAAGAATAAAGTCAAATTAAAACAAGGAGAATTAAAGATGACCGAAGAGGTAGAAAAAAGATACGCAGAATTAGTTGAGAAATCAAGGGAGGTAGTACGTGAGACATTTGAAAAATTTAAACCCTCGGAGATAACTATCACCTGGACAGGTGGAAAAGACAGTACTACAGATCTCTGGATTATTCGACAGGTTTGTTTAGAGGATAACATTGACCTTCCACAGGTTATAACAATTGATGAAGGTGATGCCTTCCCTGAAATTACAGATTTCCTGATAAAAATCTCAAAGAAATGGAATATAGATCTTAAGTGGCTTTGTAATTTTGATGTACTTAAATGTTGCCAAAGTCATTTAGGTAATACTGTTAAGGTGAAGGATTTAAATAAGCGCAATCAGGCTGAGCTTAAAAGGATTGGGTTTAAAGAAGATTCATTCACATTTGAAGCAGAGTCTTATGCAGGTAATCATCTGATGAAAACAGTTGTGCTCAACCAATTTATTGAGGAAAACAATACAAAAGCTTTGTTTATGGCTCTTAGAAGAGATGAGCAGTCAGCAAGAAAGAGTGATGAGTATTTCATAAAAAAAGAGGGTGGACCTTTAATGCCCGAACATACAAGGATTTCTCCTATTTTACATTTTACAGAAAGGGATATATGGAATAACACTAAGTTGCACAATATCCCTTACTGTCCACTTTACGAGATAGGCTACCGTTCCTTAGGGGCAAGAACTACCAGTAATCCAGGGATAGTTGGCCTACCTGCCTGGGAACAGGATATTGAGAATACACCTGAGAGAGCTGGCAGAAGACAGGATAAGGAAAAATCAATGGATAGATTACGGAAGTTAGGATATATGTAAATATTGATAGTAGCTTATAAGTTTTTGGTAAATTCATTTTGCCTATAACTATAGAAGAATTGAAGAAGGGAAGTTAAAGAGAGAGTAGAAGGGGTGGAATAAAAATGTTATATATAGGACATGGTAATAAAGAGATTGTGGAAAGAGTGATATCTTCGCCATTAGAGGTGAAAAAGCGCATTGAAGGATTAAAAAAGGTAGCCATTACCGGACGAATTGCCAGAGAGTGCATTGATATCGCCTATGGTTTTTTTACGCCATTAGAAGGCTTTATGAATAGGGTAGATGTAGAGGCAGTATGTGAAAAAATGACCTTAGCAAATGGCACACTCTGGTCTATTCCAATTGTATTTGATATCGCCAGTGAGGAAATAGGGAAAAAGAAAATCAAGGAAGGAGATACTATCCTTCTCACTTATCATGACAAAATTTTAGCCACATTAAAAGTAGAGGAAATTTTTAATTATGACAAATTAAAAATGGCAAAAGCTGTGTTAGGCACAACTGATACAAATCATCCTGGTGTGAGAATGCTTAATGAGTTAAAAGATACATTCATTGGCGGAAAAGTCACATTAGTAAATATTCCTAAGTTTAATCCACCATTTGATAAATTCTGGTATACACCCCGACAATTACGGAAAAAATTTTCTGAGAAAGGTTGGGAAAGAATAATAGCTCATCAAACAAGAAAGGTGCCTCACAGTGGTCATGAATGGTTAATGAAAGGAGCTTGGTTTTCTGCTAATGGGGAATTGCCAGTGGAAAAGCTTCAAACAGGCATATTGGTAAGCTGTATAATTGGTCCAAAACGAATAGGGGATTATATAGATGAGGCCATTGCTCTGTGTCAGCAAAGGTTACATGAAGCCAGATATTTTAGAGATGATATCCATATGGTTTCTATTGCCTTATGGGATATGAGATATGCCGGACCGAAAGAAGCTATCTTCCATGCTATTTTAAGGGAGAACTTAGGCTGCACTCACCATATGTTTCGTAGAGACCATGCTGGGGTAGGTAGTTACTATGATCCGTATGATGCCCACAGGATATTTGACCAGATTCCCAGGGATAGCTTAAATATCAAACCAGTGCGTGTCTTAGAGTGGTGGTATTGTCCAGTATGTGGAGAGGTAACTTATTCTGGGTTATGTGGGCATAGCAAGGAAAGGCAGAAATTTAGTGGCACTATGATCAGGAGTATGGTGCAGGATAAAGTAAAACCTACCAAACTTATCTTTCGACCAGAGGTATTTGATATGGTAATGGAATGTGCTGATAAGTATGGCTTTGGCTCCCCCTTTTGCACAGAGGAATATCTGTCTAAGAGACAGCCTGTATTTGAACTTCCAGTATTATAAAGGTTAACCATTGAAAAGATAAAAGAAGTAGATGCGATAATGAGTAGATGCGTAGAAGTGAAAATGTGCAATGCCAAAAATTTCATGAGAGAAAATATGAGAAATTAGATTGTTTTGCTATTGCTCGCAATGACACTACCTTTTTGTCACTGTGAGGAGCGAGATTCCTCGCTTTGCTTGGAACAAGCTCCGCAATCTCACGTCTGCTTTCAGTAGGCTTGCAATGACAAATCGTTGTAACCCTGCCTAAGAAACACTATACTATTTACTACCTACTAAAACTAACCTTCCTACCAAATCTTACAATACACATATTTATCCTTGCCGCTATTTTGGATTTTTAAAAGAGCGAAAAAGGGAAACTTGATAAATAAAGATTTACTTTCAATTTTTCTGATTTGATATGGCACTTGACAATTTTATTGTGATAGTTTTCATATATAAAATGATGAGGAAACGGTTTCTGGAAACCGTAGACAAACTATAGAAAGAATAATCAAATGAAGAAAAAATCCAGAGCAACCATTGAAGATGTAGCTAAACTTTCTGGAGTATCCAAGGCAACTGTTTCTAAAGTATTAAACAATAGTGCTAAAATTTCAAAGTTAGTTAGAAAACAAGTACAAGAGGCAGCTGAAAAGTTGGATTATCGACCGAGTCAAATAGCAAGAAGTTTGAAAAATAAAATAACCAAGTCTATCGGTCTGATATTGCCCAGTATAACTGATCCTTTTTTTGCCGAGTTAATCAGAGGAGTCTATAGTGTAGCTGCAGAAAAGGGATATATGATGATTCTGTGTGGTAGTGAGGAAAATATTCGAGCCGAATTCTCTTATATTCAAATACTGGAAGATATTTGGGTAGATGGAATGATTTTTTCTGGAATTAGAGGTGAAAGAGATGAAGATGAGCAGATAAGAATTTTGCATGATAAGGAAATCCCTATGGTTTTAGTGGACCGTGAGATCGAAGATTATTTTGCTAATGTAGTCATGATTGACGATAAACAAGCTGCATTTAAAGCAACAAAATATTGCCTTGAGATGGAGCACAGAAAAATAGGTTTTATTGCTGCTCCTCTTAATGTAAAAATATTTTCTAAGAGGTTGGAAGGATACAAGAAAGCCTTACAAACCTTTGGACTGGATGTTGACGAGAAGCTCGTTCAGGAGGGAGACCTCTCACCCCAAAGTGGGGAAGTAGTTGCTAGATATTTTTTAAATTGTAAACAACCCCCTACTGCTATCTTTGCCAGTACGGATATGATGGCTATTGGTGCATTAAAAGAGATTCAGAAAAGTGGATTAAATGTGCCCAGGGATATTTCATTAATTGGTTTTGACGACATTCCACTGGTTTCCTTAGTTACACCTTCTTTGACGACTATACATGCGCCAAGTTACGAAATAGGGGTGGAGGCTACAAAACTTTTGATGAGAGAAATTGAGGGAAAGAATACTTTGCAGTAAAAAATTATCTTAGATACTAAATTAGTAGTGAGGAACTCAACGTCAAAGCCCCCAATGGAAAGCTAAAAATAAGACCGGGAGGAGGTGAAAGAGACAGGCTATTAGCTCGAAGTAAGAGAAGCTTTTTAAAGAAATTCAAAGTTTCTTCTGGGGAGCTTTAAGGAAAGATAAACACTGATAAAAAGTCGTGTGGTATGATGTCAAGTGAAAAAAAGCATAACACCCCT
>JAUWJM010000165.1 GCA_030607715.1 Candidatus Aerophobota bacterium | reverse complement strand
AGTTTAGAGGCAAATTCAGATTTAATAGTATCACAACTAACAGAAGAGCTAAATAAACTACCCAAAATTACAGGAGAGGGAGTATCTCAGGTATATATTTCTCCAAATTTAAACAAGATTTTTGATCTGGCTCAAAAAGAAGCTGATTATTTAAAAGACGAGTATCTGAGCACAGAACATCTCTTGCTGGGCATTTGTGAAGAAAAAAAATGTTCGGCAAGTCAGATACTCCAAAAACAAGGAGTGAGTAAGGACAGTGTTTTAAAGGCTCTGGTAAAAATTAGGGGAACTCAGAGAGTAACTGACCAGCATCCTGAAGATAAATATCAGGCTCTGGAGCGCTTTACAAGAGACCTAACTCAACTGGCCTCTCAAAGCAAGCTTGATCCTGTAATAGGTAGAGATAAAGAGATAAGAAGAGTTATTCAAATTCTATCCAGAAGAACTAAAAATAATCCAGTATTGGTTGGAGAGCCTGGAGTAGGAAAAACTGCTATTGCAGAAGGATTAGCCCAGAGAATTATTGTCGGAGATATTCCTGAAACACTAAGAGGGAAAAGAGTTCTTGCTTTAGATATGGGAACCTTAGTGGCAGGAACAAAATTCAGGGGAGAGTTTGAGGATCGCCTTAAATCTTTATTAAAAGAGATAAAGCAAAAAGAAGGACAGATTATTTTATTTATCGATGAGCTCCATACCGTAGTGGGAGCAGGAGCAGCAGAGGGAGCAGTAGATGCCTCTAATATGCTTAAACCTGCCTTAGCTCGAGGGGAGCTTCGCTGTATAGGTGCTACCACTCTTAATGAATACAGAAAATATATAGAAAAGGATGCTGCCTTAGAGAGAAGATTTCAAATGGTTCTGGTAAGAGAGCCTTCCTTAGAGGATACCATAGCCATTTTGAGAGGATTAAAAGAAAAGTACGAAGTTTATCACGGGGTAAAAATTAAAGATTCTGCCCTGATATCAGCAGCTAATCTTTCCCATCGTTATATAACTGATAGGTTTCTTCCTGATAAGGCTATTGACCTTATTGATGAGGCAGCTGCAAGAATAAGGATAGAGATAGATTCAAGACCAACAGAAATAGATGAAATTGAGCGCAAGATAGTGCAACTGGAAATTGAAAAACAGGCTTTAAAAAAGGAAAAAGATAGAGTTTCTCAAGACAGGTTAAATAAATTGGCAAAGGATTTGGCTAATCTTAAAGAAAAAGCTACCCAGCTTAAAGCACACTGGCAAAAGGAAAAAGAAATTATCCAAAAAATAAGTAAGATTACACAAGAGATAGAAAGATACAAGGAAGAGTATCAAAGAGCACAGAGAGAAGGAAATCTGGACCGGGCAGCCGAGATTCGTTATGGAAAAATATTAGAGCTTAAAAAATCCTTAGATGAAGAAAATCAAAGATTAAAAGAATTCCAAAAAGAAAAAAAGATGCTTAAGAAAGAGGTGGAAGAGGAGGATGTGGCAGAAATTGTCTCCGAGTGGAGGGGAATTCCTTTAACTAAACTTATGGAAGAGGAAACGGAAAAACTAACTAAAATGGAGGAAAGATTAACAACAAGAGTTGTGGGACAGGATGAAGCTATAAAAGCAGTTTCCAATGCCGTAAGAAGAGCCAGGGCCGGATTACAAGATCCTAATCATCCTTTAGGTTCCTTTATGTTTTTAGGACCTACCGGAGTAGGAAAAACAGAATTAGCTAAGGCTTTAGCTGAGTTTCTCTTTGATGATGAGACAGCTATGATCAGGCTGGATATGAGTGAGTATATGGAACGTCATACTGTGTCTCGGTTAATTGGTGCTCCTCCTGGGTATGTAGGTTATGAGGAAGGAGGACAACTTACCGAGCCTGTTAGAAGAAAGCCTTATACAGTTATACTCTTTGATGAGATAGAGAAAGCTCATCCTGATGTATTTAATGTTTTACTTCAGATACTGGATGATGGCAGGTTAACTGATGGGCAGGGGAGGGTAGTTAATTTCAAAAATACAGTAATTATAATGACCTCTAATGTGGGAAGTAGATGGATTGAGGAGCTCACTCAATCCTCAGAGATCAAAGAAAAGATAAGGGAAGCTCTAAGGTCTCAATTTCGCCCCGAGTTCTTAAACAGAATTGACGAGGTTATTATTTTTAACCGTTTAGGCAAGGATGAGATAAAAAAGATAGTTGATATACAATTCAGACAGCTTCAAGCCCGACTTGGTGAGAAAAAAATTCGTATATCAATTACCGATAAAGCTAAGGAGTTTATTGCTCAAGAAGGTTTTGATCCTGTTTACGGCGCTCGCCCTTTAAAAAGAGCCATTCAAAGAGAGATTCTTGATCCCTTAGCTGTTAAGTTACTGGAAGGAGAATTCAAAGAGGAAGATAAAGTTATTGTAAATAATGTTAATGGGAAGATAATTTTCCAGAGAAAATAATTTTAAGCAGGGGAAAGAATTTCCCTTAGCTGTTTGAGGGTTTTGTTTACTATATCCACCACTGTCTGGGAGGAAATAGTGGCTCCGGTAATGGCTTGAATTTGATTGGGTTTGGAAGGGGGTTTGTTTTTTACCAGCCCTACCAAAGGTAAAATCTTAAGGTTGTTAAACTGATTCTTAAACCAGGGGGATGTAATTTTTGCTCCCAACCCAGGTGTTTCTACTGATTCTAAAATCTCTATTCCTATAGTGTTATTTAAATGAGGGTCTATACCAATCATAATTTTTATTTCTCCCTGATATCCCGCTCCCTCACCTACAACAGCATAACCGATAAGTTTATGAGAGGAATCCAGTCCCCTGTAAATTACTTTTCCTTCCTTAGTTACGGTATCGTAATCTTTTGCCTCTGGTAAAACTTCAAAAATAGCCATCCTTAGAGCCTCTTCTTTATTTTTCTCTATTAGAGGCTGAGTATATTGATGCACACCAACTAAAGCTGCCCCGGAAATTATTCCCACAATAGATAAGGTAAGAATCATATGGGTAGATTTCTTCAATTATTTACCCCCTAAGACTTTGGGTTTTATATAGCGATTTAAAAGAGGAGTTAGAGCATTCATAAACAAAATAGAAAACATTACTCCTCCTGGAAGATCTCCCCACAAACGAATTACCATTACCATAATACCAGCTCCAGCTCCAAAGATAATTCTACCAGATTTAGATATGGGTGTAGTTACCGGATCTGTAGCCATAAAAAAGGCTCCCAGGATAAGACCACCGGCAAATAAATGAAATAAAGGAGAACCAGAGGATAAATTAATTAGATAAGCTATTCCGCTAAAGATAACTACTGTGCCCAGATAAACTAAGGGAATTCGCCAGTCTATGTATCTACGAACAAGAAGATAGCTAGCTCCTATAAGAAGAGCAAGAGCTGAGGTTTCCCCTAAAGAACCACTAACATTACCAAGGAAAAGATGAAAGATGGAGGTGGTTTGAGATTCAAATTTTATTAAACCTAAAGGAGTAGCTGTAGTAACTGCATTCAAAGTAAAAGGTTCGATCCAGCTTGTCATTAAAACAGGATAGGTTGCCATTAAAAAAGCTCTTCCTATAAGAGCTGGATTAAAGATATTGTATCCCAATCCACCAAATATCTGTTTGCCAATAATAATAGTAAAAATCGCTCCTAAAGCAGCAGCCCAGTGAGGAAAATTTGGTGGAAGGATCATAGCTAACAAAAGACCGCTAACAAGGGCACTGGGCTCCCAGGAAATTTCT
>JAUWJM010000067.1 GCA_030607715.1 Candidatus Aerophobota bacterium | reverse complement strand
TAAACATCCTTGCGGAACAGGCCCATTTAAATTTGTGGAATGGGTAAAAAATGACCACATCACCCTGGTGGCTAATGAAAACTACTGGCGTAAAAGAGCTTATTTAGATAGGTTAATTTTCAGGGTAATTCCAGATCGATCGGCAAGAGTTATGGCTATGGTAACGAATGAGGTGCAGGGAATAGAATATCCAAATCCGGCTGATTTTGTTATAATAAAAGCCAGCCCTGATTTGCAACTTCTAACACAACCGGGTATGAATACTGGATATATGGCTATGAACTGTGGATATGGATATAAAGATGTAAATGAAAATGGCGTGCGTGACCCTGATGAGGCATGGGAAAAAGTTCCTGGATACTCCGAGCCTCTCACAAAAAAGAAGGTAAGGCAGGCGATTAACTATGCTATTGATAAAAAGGCGATAGTGGAAGGCTTGTATATGGGAACAGCTATAGTGGCCAAGAATGGGATACCACCGTTTATGCTGGGATACAATGATGAGATAAAGGATTATCCCTATGATCCTGAAAAGGCAAAGGAACTCTTAGAAGAGGCTGGCTATCCAGATGGGTTTAAAACTACCTTATATGTAATGCCTGTATCAAGACCTTATATGTTTGATCCAGTAAAGATAGGAGAGGCGATTCAGTCTTTTCTGGCTGCTGTAGGTATAGATGTAGAGATTTTTCAGGAGGATTGGGCTACATATCTTCAAGATACTGAAGCAGGGAAACATAATATGTGTCTTCTGGGATGGACCGGTGACAATGGAGACACGAATAACTTTATGAATGTTCTGTATGGAGCAAATGCTTGTTCAATAGGTACTGCTGGAAACGTTGCTTTCTCTGATAATGATGAACTGCAAGATTTACTTACCAGGGCACTGAGAACCTATGATATAGAGAAAAGGGCCGAATACTACCGAAAAGCCCAGGAAATAATACATGAAGAGGCACCCTGGGTATACCTGGCTCATGCAAACCAAAATTTAGTCTTCAGATCAAATGTGCACGGTTATGTCCTGCATCCCACATCCAGAAAGTTCTTTTATCCTGTGTGGATGGAGTAAAAATTTCTTGTTTATAAGGGTCGGCGGTCTTTAATATAGAGGATTGCCGACCCTTTAGTTTAAATTAGTAAACAGTAGGAACTATTAAATGAAGTGGTATATTATAAAAAGATTACTTATGCTCATCCCTGTTCTGTTGGGGGTTTCAATTATTGCCTTTTCCTTAGTTCATCTTGCTCCAGGTGATCCTGCAAGGGCAATAGTCGGGGAACGCGCATCTCAAAAGGTAATCAATGCTATAAGAAAAAAATATGGATTGGATAAGCCTTTATATATTCAATATGGAATATGGCTTAAAGATGCCTTACGCGGTGATTTAGGCTATTCCATAATATCTCATGAGCTTGTAACCAGGGAGATACTGGATAGATTTCCTAATACTTTTGAGCTCAGTGTTATGGCAATGACCTTTGCTATAGTTATAGGTATTATGGCAGGAATTATCTCTGCCTCCAAGCAATACTCCATTTTTGATTACACATCTATGGGAGTAGCACTTTTTGGTGTATCAATGCCTGTTTTCTGGCTTGGAATTATGCTTATGATGATTTTTGGAGTATATCTGAGATGGTTTCCCATAGCAGGAAGAATAAATATGCTTATCCCTTTTCAAAGAATTACAGGTTTTTATGTTTTGGACAGTATAATTACGGGTAATCTTTCAGCTTTAGCAAGTATTCTTCGCCATTTGATCCTGCCTTCTATTGCTCTGGCAACAATACCTATGGCTACAATTGCCAGGGTAACCAGATCAAGTATGCTGGAAGTGTTAAGTCAAGACTTTATAAGAACTGAAAGGGCAAAGGGTTTATCAGAGAGAATTGTAATATACAGGCATGCTGTAAGAAATGCCATGATCCCTGTGATAACTGTAATTGGATTAAATTTTGGTTTGCTCCTTGCTGGAGCCATCCTGACAGAAACAGTTTTTTCCTGGCCTGGAATAGGTCGATACGTTGTGCAAGGAGTATATGCCCGAGATTATCCTGTGGTACAGGGATGCGTGCTATTTTTTGCCTTTGTTTTTGTAGTTGTAAATTTAGTAACCGATATTATTTATCTTTACATTGATCCCAGAATTCACTATAAATAGGACAAAGATGGAAAGAAAAAGAGAAACAAAAGGGGGAGAGCTGTTAAGAAGGCTCAGCTACAACAAATCAGCAGTTTTTGGTCTGGTTATTATTCTTATACTTATTTTATGTGCCCTGTTGGCAAATTATATTGCTCCCAATGACCCTACTCCATCTCCTCCAGAGTTAACCAAAATTCTTAAACCCGGGCTTTGGAGTGAAAAAGGAATAAAAGATATGCCTCTGGGAGCTGATGAGCTGGGAAGATGCGTTTTAAGTAGAGTTATCCATGGAGCCAGGGTTAGCTTGAGTGTGGGTTTTATTGCCGTTGGAATTGCAACTCTTCTTGGCATAATCCTGGGAGTAACAGCAGGCTATTATGGAGGATGGGCGGACACTATTATTATGAGAATAGTTGATATTATGTTTGCATTTCCAGCTCTACTGTTGGCAATAACAATTGTAGCAGTTATAGGTAGAGGTTTGGATAAAGCTATGGTTGCTATAGGTATAGTTTACACTCCTCAGATGGCGAGAATTATAAGGAGTTCTGTGCTTTACATTAAGGAGATGGAGTATATTGAGGCACAGAAGGCAATAGGTTCCAGTAACTGGCGAATTGTTCTTGGTCATGTTCTACCTAATAGTATAGCACCTGTTATTGTGTATGGGACTTTAATGTTAGCCACAGCTATTCTTGACTGTGCAGCTTTAGGTTTCTTAGGTCTTGGTGCTCAACCTCCAACACCAGAATGGGGTGCTATGCTCTCCAGAAGTTATTCGTATATTGTAGGTGGAGCATGGTGGGCAGCAACTTTTCCAGGTATAGCTATACTATTTTCAGTGCTGGGGTTTAATTTACTTGGTGATGGTTTGAGGGATATTTTAGATCCAAGACTTAAGACATAAATATTATGAAAGAATTACTCAAAATAAAAGATTTAAAAACATACTTTTTTACCCATCAAGGAGTAGTAAAAGCGGTGGATGGAATTAGTTTTAAGATAGGCAGGGGAGAAACATTTGGCCTTGTTGGTGAGTCTGGGTGTGGTAAAAGCGTCACTGCACTATCTATTATGAGATTGATTCCTTCCCCTCCCGGGAAAATCATAAATGGGGAAATATGCCTTGACGGTAAAAATCTTTTGAAGTTGGATGAAAAGGCGATGAGAAAAATAAGGGGCAAAAAGATATCTATGATTTTCCAGGAACCAATGACTTCATTAGATCCAGTATTCACTATTGGCTATGAAATCATGGAATCTATTCAATTACATCAAGGACTGGTGAAGAAAGAGGCCAAAGAAAAAGCAATACAAGCACTGAGAGTTGTTGGGATATCAGATCCAGAAAAAAGAGTAGATGAATATCCTCATGAGCTATCCGGGGGGATGAGGCAAAGAGCAATGATTGCCATGGCCCTGTCTTGCAACCCCACTTTGCTTATTGCCGATGAGCCAACAACTGCATTAGATGTTACCATCCAGGCTCAGATTTTAAGATTAATTGATGAACTAAAAGAAAAGTTTGGTACATCTGTAATGTTGATAACCCATGATCTTGGGGTAATTGCTGAAATGTGTGACAATGTTGCTGTAATGTATGCCGGGCATATTATGGAATATACAAATGTAGATACACTTTTTTCTAATCCTCTTCATCCATATACAAAAGGATTAAACAAATCAATACCAAGGCTTGACGTAGAAACTGAACATCTCAGTGTAATTAGAGGTTTGGTACCAAATCTTCTTGATGTTCCCTCCGGGTGCCCATTTCATCCCAGATGTGATTTTTGTTCAGAAAGATGCATTAAAGAGATACCTAAATTGATAGAAGTAGAAGATCATCACCTGGTAAGATGTCATTTGGTTGAAGAAAATAACCATTTAGCCACAGATTTACACAGATAAATTCACCGTAGAGACCATAGAGTGCGCAGAGATGAATCAAAAAGAAAAACTTATAGAGATTAAAAATCTAAAAAAATACTTCTTGACAGGAAAAGGACCTTTTGGAAAAAAAGACTTCATCAGAGCTGTGGATGATGTGAGTTTCGGTATAGAAAAAGGAGAAATCCTGGGACTTGTTGGGGAGTCTGGATGCGGGAAAACTACCTGTGGAAAACTGATCTTAAGATTAATAGAGCCAAGCTGTGGGGGTATTTATTTTGATGGCTACAATATAACCCATTTGAAAAAGAAAGAGATGACGAAGTTTAGAAAGAAAATGATGATTATTTATCAGGACCCGTTTGGTTCTCTTGATCCAAGAATGACTGCTGGCTCAACTATTGCTGAGCCAATGAAAGTGCACAGTATTGTCTCAAAAAAAGAAAGGGAAGCTAAAGTAATAGAACTTATGAAAAAGGTTGGCCTTACTCAGGATCAAATAAACAGCTATTCTCATCAATTCAGCGGAGGGCAAAGACAAAGAATAGGCATTGCCAGAGCACTGGCAATGAATCCAGAGTTTATAGTTGCCGATGAGCCTGTCTCAGCATTGGATGTTTCTATTCAGGCTCAAATTATTAATTTACTGCAGGATTTGCAAAGGGAATTTGGACTTACTCTTTTGTTTATAACCCATGACTTAAGTGTAATAAAGCATATAAGCGACAGAGTTGTAGTTATGTACTTAGGTAAAATAGTTGAAATAGCCCCCAAAAAGGAGTTATTCGATGATCCAGAACATCCTTATACCAGGGCACTACTTTCTGCAATTCCTATCCCAAATCCAAGACTTAGAAAGAAAAGGACAATTTTAATGGGAGATGTGCCAAGTCCCATAAATATTCCTCCTGGATGCCGATTCCACCCCAGATGCAACTATACCACCCTTATATGCAAAAAAGAGGAACCAGAACTTAAAGAGATAAAAACTGATCACTTTACAGCTTGTCATCTTTATTAAATTTGCTGAGTAGCTACATTTGACAATTTGAAAATATATGCTATTTTTAATAAAAATAAGGAGTGTGAGGATGTCTGAAGATAGTTACTGTGCTACTGGAAGAAGAAAGGTATCCACTGCCAAGGTAAGATTAAAAATGGGGCAGGGAAAGATAACTATTAACAATAAAGAAATGGAGGATTATTTTTTCCGTGATATGTACAATAAGTTAGTTAGAGAACCTTTAGAACTGGTTGATTTTTTGGATAAGTTCGATGCGAAAGTAGAGGTAAAAGGAGGGGGACCAACAGGACAGGCAGGAGCCATTCGGCTTGGTTTAGCCCGAGTTATATCTAAGATTAATCCTGAGCTCAGGCAAACTTTAAAAAAAGCAGGTATGTTGAGAAGGGATCCTCGAATGAAAGAGAGAAAGAAACCAGGCTTAAGGGGAGCAAGAGCTAAACCCCAGAGTTCCAAGAGATAAGTAGTCTGGTGATAAAGTGGTTTTTCGTAGAGGTTTCATTTATGAAACCCGCTTTATTAACGGGTCCGATAAATCGGACCGCTACAATATTGGGGTTTTTCACCAGCCTTCTAGAAGGAGTTTTTACTAATGGGATGGTTTGAGCGTACCTACCATAGAATAACTAAGGGAAAGAAAAAAATAGATGTTCCTGATGGTTTGTGGACTAAATGCACAAATTGTTCAGAAATTATCTATAACAAAAACCTAAATGAGAACCTAAAAGTTTGCCCCAAGTGTGGATATCATTTTTACCTTGGTGCCAGGGAAAGAATTCAAATCACTGTTGATGAGAAAAGTTTTACAGAGTATAACTCTGAAGTCTCTTTAAATGACCCGCTTAATTTTCCGGAATATAAGGAGAAACTAAGCAGAGGAAGAAAAAAAACAGGTTTGGATGAAGCAGCAATAATTGGGGAAGGGAAAATCGGGGGATGGCCAGTATCTATTGGGGTTACTGACTTTGGCTTTATGGGTGGAAGTATGGGTTCAGCAATGGGAGAAAGGATAACCTTTGCAGTGGAAAAAGCTATAGAAAAAGATTATCCTATTTTGCTTATTTCTGGTTCAGGCGGAGGAGCCAGAATGCAAGAAGGAGTTATCTCTTTAATGCAAATGGTTAAAACTTCCTCAGCTATAGCTGAGCTTAAAAGAAGAGGGCTACTCTATATCTCTGTCCTTACACATCCTACAATGGGCGGAGTAATGGCCAGTTTTGCCAGTAGGGGGGATATTACTATGGCTGAACCGGGAGCTCTTCTTGGCTTTGCTGGTCCTCGGGTAATAAAACAAACTATAAAACAGCAAATCCCTCAAGGGTTTCAAAGATCTGAGTTTTTGCTTGCCCATGGTATGATTGATTTGATAGTGGAAAGAAGCAAAATAAGGCCTACCTTAATTAAAATTTTTGACTTCCTCATTGGTTAAATTCATCAGACCTAAAGGCCTGAGCTACTGGTGGCTAAAGATGTAGTGTAGACCTTTAGGTCTGCCTAATATTGGCAGGTTAAAATTATAAGTTTAAAGAAAACATAGATGGCCAAGTATATATTTGTTACTGGAGGGGTTCTTTCTTCTTTGGGGAAAGGAATAGCTTCAGCCTCTATGGGAACTCTCCTTAAAAGTAGAGGATTAAAAGTTGGCATGCTTAAGCTTGATCCCTATATTAATGTAGACCCTGGAACAATGAGTCCTTATCAGCATGGAGAAGTTTTTGTAACTCGGGACGGAGCCGAGACAGATTTAGATCTTGGCCATTACGAGAGATTTGTAGGAATAGATCTATCCTATTATAACAACGTCACTGCCGGGCAGATTTATTCCTCGGTGATTGAAAAGGAAAGAAGAGGCGATTACTTAGGAAAAACCATTCAAGTTATTCCTCATATTACCGAAGAAATTCAGGAAAGAATAAGAAAAGTTGCTTATAAAGATAAAGCTGATATAGTAATTACTGAAATTGGAGGCACAGTAGGAGATATTGAATCTCTTCCTTTTTTAGAGGCTATAAGGCAGTTTCGGTTAAAAGAGGGAAAAGGCAATACTTTATTTGTTCATCTGACTCTTCTCCCCTTTATTTCCTCTACCGGGGAGCTTAAAACCAAACCAACCCAGCACAGCGTAGGTAGATTAAGAGAGATAGGAATCCAACCTGATTTTATTCTCTGCCGTACCCCAATTCCTTTAACTAAAGAGGCAAGGAGCAAGATATCTCTTTTCTGTAATGTGGAAGAAGAGGATGTTATTCAAGCTATAGATGTTGAAAATGTTTATGAGGTTCCCCTTTGTTTTGAGAAAGAGGATTTAACTGATAAGATACTAAAGAAGCTAAGTTTATCTACCCATAAAAAAGATTTGGAAGAGTGGTCCCGGTGGGTACAGAAGGTAAATTGCACTCAAAAGGAAGTGAGAATAGCTGTAGTTGGTAAGTATGTAAAAATGAGGGACGCTTACAAAAGCATAATTGAGGCATTCACTCATGCTGGAGCTGACAATAGTGTAAAGGTTAATACTGTGTGGGTAGAAGCTGAGGAACTGAAAAATAGTACTGTAGGAAAATTAATGAACTTTCAGGGAATCCTTATTCCAGGAGGATTTGGTCCCAGAGGAATGAAAGAAAAAATAAAAGCTGTTCAATTTGCTCGAGAAGAAGGTATTCCTTTCCTGGGAATTTGCCTGGGAATGCAATGCTTAACTATTGAGTTTGCCAGAAATGTAGCCGGGTTAAAAAAAGCTAATAGCACAGAGTTTGATTCCGGCACTCCTTATCCAGTAATAGATTTGCTTTTAGAGCAGAAAGGAGTAAGGAAAAAGGGAGGAACTATGAGGTTGGGAGATTATGAGTGCAAAATTCAAAAGGACAGTTTTAGCTGGAAAGCTTACAAAAAAGATACAGTATATGAGCGCCATCGACATCGGTACGAATTTAACAATCAATACCAGGAGATTCTCACTAAGAATGGACTAAGAATAGCCGGGATTTATCCGGAAAAGAATTTGGCAGAGATAATTGAAATCCCCAATCATCCCTGGTTTGTGGGTGTTCAATTTCACCCCGAGTTTAACTCTCGCCCAGGAAGTCCTCATCCTCTATTTAGAGATTTTATTAAAGCAGCCAAAGAAAAAAGCTAAAAGATGAAAATAATT
>JAUWJM010000085.1 GCA_030607715.1 Candidatus Aerophobota bacterium | reverse complement strand
TTAACTGTAGAGGATGGTGCCTATCAACTTTCTCAAATAAAGGAAGCCTTGAACTCTTTGGAAAAGCACAATCGGGTTCCTCAAAAAAAAGTTTTTAAACTTACCTATGTCAGAGCACAAGAAATAATACCTCTTTTAAAGGACCTTCTTTCTCCCCAGGGCTCTCTTAAGATAGAGGGAAAGAATTTGGTAGTAGAGGAGAACAATTGGGTAATTGAGAAAATTGGAGAAAGACTAAAAGAGTTAGATACTCTTAAAAAATAAAAGATGAAAAAGTTAAAATTTGGGCTACCTAAGGGTAGCTTAGAGAAGATGAGTATAGAACTTTTGGAAAGAGCTGGCTATCGAATTGCTCGTAAAGAGAGGTCTTATAGCCTCTCTATCGATGATAAGGAAATTGACCCTTTGTTGATACGTACCCAGGAAATTCCTCTCTATGTGGCTAAGGGAGTTCTGGATGCCGGATTAGCGGGAAACGACTGGATTCTGGAAAGAAAAGTTGAGATTTACCGAGTAAAGGAGCTATCTTATTCCAAGCAGGGTTTAGGCAAAGTTAGGTGGGTTCTTGCTGTTCCCATTGATTCTAATATAAATAAAGTTGAAGATTTGGAAGGTAAAAGAATAGCTACTGAATTAGTCCAGGTTACCAGGGATTATTTAAAAAAAAGAGGAATTAAAGCTGAGATAGAGTTTTCCTGGGGTGCTACTGAAGTTAAACCTCCTCATCTGGTAGATGCTATTGTTGAGCTTACTGAAACGGGAAGGTCTTTAAGAGCTAATAATTTACGTGTAGTAGAAACAGTCTTAGAATCAACTACCTGGTTAATAGCTAATCCTCATAGTTGGGAGAATCCCTGGAAAAGAGAAAAAATTAAAAACTTGTCTATTCTCCTTGAAGGGGCAATAAATGCTCTGGGGAAAGTGGGATTAAAATTAAATGTTTCTGAGGAGAATTTACAACAGGTTTTTTCTCTTTTGCCTGCTTTAAGAAGACCTACAATTTCTAAGCTCAGTACAGAGAAATGGTGGGCAGTAGAGACAGTTTTAGATGAATTTCAGGCTAGAGAACTTATTCCTCGCTTAAAAAAAGCTGGAGCAGAAGGAATTGTGGAGTATCCTTTAAATAAGGTAGTTTATTAAAAGAGGGAGTTTTAAATGATTAATCCAGTAGTTAGTGTGGTAATGGGAAGTAAATCTGACTATTCAGTAATGGAAAGTTGCACAAAGATGCTGGATGATTTTTCTATTTTTTACGAGGTGAAGGTTCTCTCAGCTCATCGAATGCCAGAGGCAACCACGGAATATGCTAAAAATCTTGCAAAAAAAGGAATAAAGGTTGTTATTGCTGGAGCCGGTGGCGCGGCCCATCTTGCCGGGACGATTGCTGCCAATACTACCATTCCTGTAATAGGGGTTCCCATAGCCTCCTCTCCTTTAAGAGGTCTTGATTCTCTTTACTCTACAGTTCAGATGCCCGGGGGAGTTCCTGTAGCCTGTATGGCTATAGGAACCTCAGGTGCTGTTAATGCTGCTATTTTTGCTATTCAGATAATTTCTCTTTCTTCCTCATCTACAAGGAAAAAATTTGAAGATTACAAGTTATCCCTGGCAAAGGAGAAAAATATCAGCGTTCATCTGCGGCTGAATAATTACAATATAAAGGAGTAAAATAAAATGGATAGAGATATTAAATGGGTTAAAGCTCGACAGATTTTAGATTCTCGAGGGAATCCTACTTTAGAAGCTGAAGTTGGACTGGAAAGTGGTTTAATAGCTCGAGCATCTGTTCCTTCAGGAGCTTCTACTGGAGAGCATGAGGCTGTTGAGTTAAGAGATGGAGGAGAAAAGTGGATGGGCAAAGGCGTAATGAAGGCGGTGAAAAATGTTAATGAAATCATTGGACCTGAAGTTGTAGGGGAAGATTGCACTCATCAGGCTAAGATTGATAAGATGATGATTGATATAGATGGTACTCCTAACAAGAATAAATTGGGAGCCAATGCCATCTTAGGAGTCTCTTTAGCTACAGCTAAGGCAGCGGCTGCATTTTTGCAGTTGCCTTTATATAAATATCTGGGAGGTGTAGAAGCGAGGATTCTTCCGACTCCTCAGATGAATGTATTAAATGGAGGAAAACACGCTGATAACAATGTAGATTTACAAGAATTTATGATTATGCCTGTTGGAGCAAAGAGTTTTAGCCAGGGTTTGAGATGGGCTTCGGAGACTTTCCATTCTTTAAAGAAAGTGTTAAGAGATAAAAACTACAGTACTGCTGTAGGAGATGAAGGAGGATTTGCTCCCAATCTTTCCTCTAATAGACAAGCTTTAGAGCTAATAGTGGAGGCTATAGAAAAAGCTAACTATAGATGTGGGGAAGATATAGCTTTAGCTCTGGACCCAGCAGCCAGTAGTTTTTATGAAAGAGGAAAATATATATTAAAGGCTGAAGAGCAAAAAGAAAGGACAGCTTTGGAGATGGTCGATTTCTACGAGAATCTTATCTCTAATTTCCCTATAATTTCCATAGAAGACGGATTAGCTGAAGATGATTGGGATGGATGGAAAATTTTTACTCAAAGATTGGGAGGAAAGATTCAAATAGTAGGAGATGATATATTTGTTACCAATACTCAGCGACTAAAAAAAGGGATAGAGCTAAAGGTTGCTAACTCCATTTTAATTAAACCTAATCAAATTGGCACTCTTACCGAAACCTTTGATGCTATTAGATTAGCTAAAGAAAATGGATACACAGCGGTTGTTTCTCATCGATCAGGAGAAACCGAAGATACCACTATAGCTGATTTAACAGTAGGAATGGGAACAGGACAAATTAAATCAGGCTCCTGTTCTCGGAGTGAAAGAGTTGCTAAGTACAATCAACTTCTTCGCATAGAAGAAGATTTAGGAGAACAGGCCATTTATTGGGGTTGGAAGGGATTTAAGAGGTAAACCAGACATATGCATACAGTTACTTTAATCCCTGGAGATGGGATTGGTCCAGAAATAACTGAGGCTGCTCGCCTCTGTGTAGAAGCTACTGGTATCTCCATAAAATGGGATATAGTAGAAGCAGGAGCCTCAGTTATGGAAAAATATGGGACCCCTTTACCTTCCTCGGTAATTGAATCAATAAAGAAAAATAAAGTTGCCTGGAAAGGCCCCATCACTACTCCTGTAGGAGAAGGGTTCAGGAGTGTAAACGTTAAACTAAGGAGATTGTTAAATCTTTACATTTGTCTTAGACCTTACAAATATTATTCAGGGGTAAGGAGCAAATTCAGCAATGTGGATATTGTAGTAATACGGGAAAATACCGAAGATTTATATGCTGGGATTGAGTTTGAAGAGGGAAGATCAGAAACAAAAGAGTTCATAGATTTTGTTAAAGAAAAAAATGGAGTTAAAATTGCGGAAGATTCAGGAATAAGCATAAAACCTATTTCTATTTCAGCATCCAGGAGAATAGTTAAGGCAGCTTTTGAATATGCTATAAATAATAATAGGAAAAAGGTAACCGCTGTTCATAAAGCTAACATTATGAAGTTTAGTGATGGTCTTTTTGCCAAAGTTGCCAGAAAAGTGGCTTTAGAATACAAAGGGAGAATAGAATTTGAAGAAAGATTAGTTGATAATATGTGTATGCAATTAGTTCAAAAACCCCAAAACTATGATGTCTTAGTATTACCCAATCTTTATGGCGATATTATTTCTGATTTATGTGCTGGTTTAGTGGGAGGACTGGGAATGGCCCCGGGAGCAAATATTGGAGAAGAATGCGCTATCTTTGAGCCTACTCATGGTAGTGCTCCCAGGTATCAGGGAATGAACAAGGTCAATCCTACTGGAATGATTCTCTCCGGGGTTATGATGCTTAAATGGTTAGGGGAAAAAGAAGCAGCTACTAGATTGGAAAAGGCAGTAGTTAGTGTTATTCATGAGGGTAAAAAACTAACTTATGATTTTAAACCTACCCCTGATGATCCTACCGCTGTGGGAACAAGAGAAATGGGAGAAGCTATCCTAAAAAAGATTTAATCCTTTCCCAAATTTACTTGCATTTTTCCATATTTTTACTATAATGGTAAAAGGAGGATAATTAATGGATAATCAACAAAAAGATTTTAAACAGAATCCTAAAAATCCAAAACAAATTCCCAAGAATCCACTGCGTAATAATAAACTGGGGAAGAATCTCCTTATTTTTTTGATAATCTTTATTGTGATAATCTCTTTTTTCAATTTTATTAAAATTGGTTCTACGGTTAGAGAGGAGAAAGTTTCCTATACTACATTCTTACTTATGGTTGAAAAAGATCAAATTAGCAAGGTAATTATAAGGGGGCAGGTCATAGAAGGGAAAGTTAGTGATAGATATATTGTTAAGACGTTTGCTCCCGATGACCCAGAATTAATCAAGATGTTAAGGGAAAATAAGGTAGAAATTGAGGTTAGTCCTGAAACTTCAGGCTGGTGGGTTAGTATCGTTGGGGGAATACTTCCCATTATAATTTTTGTTGGAATATGGATTTATCTATTCCGCAAGATACAGATAAGTGGGAATAAAGCTCTTTCTTTTTGTAAAAGCAAAGCTAAGATATCTTCTCCACAAAAAATTAAGGTTACCTTTAATGATGTTGCTGGAGCAGAAGAGGCTAAGGAGGAGCTGGAAGAAATTATCCAGTTCTTAAAAACTCCCCAAAAATTTCAAAAACTGGGAGCTAAAATTCCCAAAGGAGTTTTATTAGTTGGCCCTCCTGGCTGCGGAAAAACACTTTTAGCCCGAGCTGTAGCCGGGGAGGCAGCCGGTCCTTTTTTTAATATAAGTGGATCAGATTTTGTAGAGATGTTTGTAGGGGTAGGAGCTTCCCGGGTAAGGGATCTTTTTGAACAGGGAAGGAGAAACGCTCCCTGTATAATATTCATCGATGAGCTTGATGCAGTAGGCAGGCAAAGATTTGCTGGAATTGGGGGAGGACACGATGAGAAAGAACAGACTTTAAATCAGCTTTTAGTAGAATTAGATGGATTTAGTCCTCGAGAAGGAATAATAGTAATAGCAGCTACTAATCGCCCTGATGTTTTGGATGCGGCTTTGCTTCGTTCTGGTAGATTTGATAGACGTATAACCATTAATACTCCTGACATTAAAGAAAGGGAAAAAATATTAATATTGCATATGAAAAATAAACCTATTTCCTCAGAGGCAGATGTGAAGGTTTTAGCTCGAAGAACTCCGGGATTTGTAGGAGCTGATTTAGAAAATTTAGTTAATGAAGCTTGCCTTTTGGCAGCTCGAAGAAACAAAAATACGGTTGATATGCCAGAGTTAGAAGAATCTATAGAAAGGGTGATAGCTGGACCAGAAAAAAAATCCAGAGTAATGCGGGAAAAAGAAAAAATAATTGTTGCTTATCACGAGAGTGGTCACGCCCTGGTAGGAAATTACCTTCCCTTAGCTGATCCCATTCATAAAATTTCTGTTATACCTCGAGGCTCAGCTGCTCTGGGATACACTCTCCAGCTTCCCCTGGAGGATAGGTATTTAGCTACCAAATCAGAATTAATGGATGAGCTTTCGGTTCTTCTGGCAGGAAGAGCCAGTGAGAAACTTGTTCTTAATGAAGTGAGCACAGGAGCTCAAAATGATCTGATCCGAAGCACTCATATTGTAAGGAAAATGGTTTGTGAATATGGAATGAGTGAAAAATTAGGACTAGTTAACCTTGGAACAGGAGCTGATGAAGTTTTTCTTGGTCGGGACCTATTAAAAGAGAGAAATTACTCCGATGAATTAGCTTACGAGGTGGATAAGGAGATCAATCGAATAATTGAAGAGGCTTACCAGAGAGCTTTTAAGATTTTAGGAGAGAATAAATCTAAGCTGATTCAGCTTGCTAAGGAATTGGAAGAAAAAGAAGTTTTAGAAAAAGCAGATATAGAGAGAATTTTAGGTAAAAAAGTTATGGAACAAGCCTATCGAGTGATTCACAAAGGTTAGACTTTAGTCCTGTTGACTTAGGACTACGGACTATCATATGGTTATATTGGGAATAGACCCTGGAACGGCTGCTACAGGGTATGGATTAATCGATACCCAGGATCAACTTCAAGTTGTAGAATATGGGTGTATTCGCACTTCTTCTTCTCAGGAAATGGTAGATCGATTAAAAATTATTTACCAAAGAGTAAAAGAACTAGTTCAAAGATTTTATCCTGAGGAGATAGCAATTGAACAGGTTTTCTTTAATCAAAATACTCGAACTGCTCTTTCTGTAGGTCAGGCTCAAGGAGTGATTATGCTGGCTGCCTCCTGTAAGGGGGCAAAGATTTTCAGTTATACTCCCTTAGAAGTAAAACAAGCTGTAACTGGTTACGGAAAGGCTAAAAAGTGGCAAGTTCAATGTATGGTCAAGAAGCTTCTTAACCTACCTCAAGTGCCTACCCCTGATGATGCTGCCGATGCTATAGCTATAGCTATTTGTCATTATTACTCCAGAGGAATAAAAAGAGTAATTAACTCTCTTTAATAGGGCAGCAATCTCAAAACCTTATCTTTCTTGACAAAAAGGGAATTAATCATTATTATATTTTATATAAGTTTACCAGGAGAGAGAAATGGATTTTAGTTTTTCTGAGGAACAAAAGTTAATTTTGGATTTGGTGGAAGAGGTAAGCGAAAAGGAATTTGCTCCTATTGCTGATGAGGTAGCACAAAAAGGAGAATTTCCCCAACAAAACATCGAAAAATTGGCTAACTTAGATTTATTTGGTGTTACCATTCCTCGAAAATACGGGGGATTAGAGATGGGTTATCTTACCTGGGCCTTAATTACTGAAAGGATTTCTAAGGCCTGCGCTACTACTGGTTTAATTTTTGGAGCAAATCTTTTGTGCACTTATCCTCTTTTAAACTTTGGAAGCGAGGATCAGAGAAAGAAGTATCTTCCTTCTTTAGCTAATGGGGAATCTATGGGTGCTTTTGCTTTGACTGAGCCCGAGGCAGGATCCGATGCTGGAAATGTCCAGA
>JAUWJM010000100.1 GCA_030607715.1 Candidatus Aerophobota bacterium | reverse complement strand
TAAAGATACAATTAGAGCACCTGCTCCAATAACCCCCATAGCAATAGGGATGCTGGTAATTCGGGATTTAAAGGCAAGGATGATGATTCCTACTACAACAGAGACGATGATACCCTGGATTATTTTGCTAAGCAAAGCTGTTTTTTTATTTATAGTTTTTTTTCTGTAGTATTTTGCCATAGGTTAACCTTTCAATTGGGAGGCGAGATACTCCCCTACCCAAGGAAGAAATATTTACGCAGGCTAAAGCCTGCGGCTTATGCAGTAAAGAGACTGGAAATTTAAACATTTGTTTTAATTATAGCAAATATTGAAAGATTTTGCAAATTTTTAAAATTTTATCTCTACATAAATGGAGCCTCCCAAACTGTAATAATCCTCCCCTACCTTTACTCTATCCTGAAAGTAAGCTCCCTCCAGTCCTAATTTCATATTAATATTTTCCATCATCTTGTAGGCAATGTCAACAGCAAGCTTCCAGGTCTCGTTATCCTCAGTTTTTTTTAGAGCAACCTCTTTTTGTTTTAACTCCCGGGACAGGGAAGTAGAAAGATGAATCTCATTTTTAAAATTTATTATTCGGTTGATAAGAGGAATCTTTGCTCCCCAGGGTAAATAGGTATAATAGTCAAATTTTAACCCACAATTAGAGGAAAAACTCTGAGTTTTCCCCTCTTCCCCGTAAAGTTTCTCCTCACCCCTGATAGATTCGTAGGTAACGGTAGAGGAAAGATTCTTTGGTTTTTTAAATGCCACTTTCCAGGCAAGGGAGGGTTGGTGATTAATAGTAGTAGAGATATCCCTCTTAACTGTCTCCTTTTTAGCATATTTTAACAAAAGGCGAGAGGAGGAAAAAAGATAACCAGAAACTCTATCAATTAAAGGAGTAGAGTTAAGATCAAAATTAAAGCTGCCCACGGGCCAGCTTTTCACCGTTATAAAAAGAGGAGCTTCTTCTTTAACTTCATCACTTTCTACATTTCCATATTCAAGGTTAGTGGTTAAAAAATTAAAAGGTTGACAGGTTTGACGCAGAGAAAAACTCTTTTTTTTAAGATTTAGCTTTTCATTCCCATCCTGGGGATGAATATCCTTTAATCCTACCTGATTAAAAAAATCAAAAGGGGTAGTGGTATTTTCATAAATCAATTGTTTCTCTAAAGTGTAACTGGTATAGTAAGATAAGCTCTCAAGAATCTCAGGGCCTTTAAAGAAGGTTTTCCAGCGAAAAGGAAGAGATAAGGAAAGTTTGGAATTAGCGGATACTTTTCTTTTAAAGGGAGCGGTAGAGGAAAAATCATCCTCGGTGCATCCTCCCTTGTATTCTAGCTTGGGAGAGAGTAGAAAAAGACTAAGTCTGGAATGGACGCTAAGAGATTTTCCCCTGGATTTTGGCTTTTCTTCCCCTTTAGCTTGAGCAGTATCACTTGTAATTTGAGTAGTATCACTTTGAGAAAAACTCACATCAAAGCTAAAGTTTTTAGATGGGCGAAAGGGAAGAGTAATACTTCCCTTCTTAGTTATATCTTTAACAAAAGGTTCAGATTCAATTTCAGTTTTAGTTGTGCTCAACTGATAGGAAGAAGAGATATCTGTAGGCAGAAGAAAAAATTTAATAGGAATCTTGTAATCAAGGGAAAGCTTGTGGGAATCCTCGGTAACTTTTTCCGGATTATCCCTGATGGGATAGCGGGTAAGAGAATTGGACCCCTCAAATATTAACTCAGGGTAAGGAGGAAGACGAAATCCAATTTTATAAGATTTAGTTTCTTTTAACTTTTTATCCTCCTTCAGATTAGTAGTTTCCTCAGTTACAGAATGAAGGGACTCCTCTGATAACTGATAAGCAATGGGCAAAAAAGAGATAAGATTAAACTCTGCCTTGTAAACTTTAGATTTTTTTAATTGGCTGGTTTTTTCCGCTTCTTCTAAAATAGTCTTTTTAACGGTAGATTTTTCCAGATTTTCATAAGAAATGGGCAAAAAAGAGATAAGATTAAACTCAGCTTTATAAACTTCAGATTTTTCTAATTGGCTGGTTTTTTCCCCTTCTTTGAGAGTGGTCTTCTCAACAATCATATCCCGGGTAGATTTTTCCAGATTTTCATAAAAGACAGGCAAAAAAGAGATAAGAGAGAGGTTTGCTCCCCAGCGTTTTAGTTCAAGCTCTTGATTGGTAGGAGATGAACCTATTATATTAAAGGATGAATCAACTTTTTTATGCTCGCCAGTAAGGGATAAATACTTTGAAAAATTTGCTTTCGCTGAATAATGCTGGGCCTGCCCCTCTTTTTTACAAACATTGCTTAAGTATATATCATTTATATATATGTGAGCGGCTAGCCCCCTTATTCCCAATCTTACCTGGTTTATATCGCTAAAAAACGGATTTCCTACAGAGGTAAGGTCAGGAAAGGGAACTTGGATATTTATCCAAACTTTAGTAGATTGAGAAGATAAAGAATAGCTATACTCATAGTAGTTAACATCTGCATCAGAGCCAAAATGAAGATAAAATTCTCCATCTCCGTATTCTCTATATAGCCAAAGATTAATTTGACGATAGTCAGAAAAATCCTTAGGGGCGAGGAAAGTTTCTTGAATATAGCCGGTTTCCCCTGATATGGAAATAGCTGATACCTTTCTATACTTTCCCTCCGAGGTTTTAGTAGTTCCATACATTTCACTATAGTAACTACGAAACTCAGAGCTTTCCTCAAGTGGATCAGGAAAATCAATATCATCGTAGTTATTTACCCCTCTAACATCTACATCCTTTTTCTCCCAACGATTACCGGAGACAATAATTTTAGCAAATTTTAGTGTATCTTTTCCAGAGCCAGTAATCCATATTCTAATATGTTTAATTAAAAATTTCACCAAATCCCAGTTATCGGCATCTTTTAAAGGAATAGTGTATTTGAACCATCCAGTAGAAGGATCAGGTTCCTCGGGATCATAATCAAATAAATCATAAGTAGAGAAATTTTCTTTTGTGTCCAGCACTCCATTACCATTAAGATCTTCGGTATCCAGCTTTCCATTACCATTAGTATCCTCTCCTGGATTTAAAACACCATCTCCATTTTTATCTTCGGTATCAAGTTCTCCATTATCATTAGTATCCTCACTTACCAATCCTAAATCAAAATGAACAGTAGCTCCGGTCGGTATCTCCTTTACCCAAATCTCAAGATATTTCATATTAGTGTAATCTTTACCTACAGGAGAAAGAGAGCAAACTACTGAATCCCAACTGGCAGAGGTAAAATCATAGGCTAAATCAAGAACTGTTATCTCATCCTTACTCCATATTGGATTAACCTCATCTCCCTTTATTTTTGTATCAGAAATTTTAATTTCATCCCTTTTTAAGGGATCTTGCCCCGGATTACTCGACAGATGCCAGTTGTCTTCATTCAGAGGAAAATCATCTTCCACTCTGGCTGAGGAAAAATCTTCCAACATTGCCTTTCCAAATGTGTTAGGATTAAAGGTGGACTTAGCTATTTCTGCCGAAAAAGAAATATCAATCGGGAATCTGCCACCCAAATTGGGATGGAGGCTGAAATGAGTATCTATCTCCATTACTTCCTGAGATGTCGGCGATGAATCAACTTTTGGCACTTCTGCAGTTTTGGTAGCAGATTGAGAAAGAAATGTAGAGCCAAGATAAAAGTTAGATAATCCAAGGAACTCTTTATCCGGGATAAACTCCAATCTTGCTCCTAAAAGAGTAGCCTGACCGCCAAAAAAAGGTGAATACTCATAATCTACCTTTATTTTAGTAGTAGAAGTTATTCGGCTGGGATCAACAAAACTAAGATATCCAGAGGCGTAATCAATTATATAATCCTCATCCCGAACTAAGAGTTTTTCATCAAGGTAAACTCTCTCGCTTCCAGGAACAACATCGGGACGAAGAAAGTAAGCATCAATTGCGTGAGAGAACTCAGTATGCAAGGTATAACGATGAAGATAATTAGGATAATAGGCCTCGGGGAAAGGTCTATAGTAAGTCTCTGAAGAGGTAGGATTGATAATCTTGGCTATGCCAAAATCAAAGTCTATGTCAACCTCATAAGAAAAAGGTTCAGTATCTCGAGTTGCCCAATCATAGACAACATTTCCTGATAAATCCTTAATTTTAAATATAAAATCATCCTGATTTATTCTTTGGGAACCTAAATAATAGCGGTTATCAATTTCATATTCATAATAAAGGGGATCAGGACCTTTTCTAATCATATGGTATTCATAGCCATCAGGAGCTGCAGGATCTGGATGAGGGTCACCATCTTTATCCTTATACTTAACAGCAATAACAAATTGATCGCCTATGCTTTTATAAAAATTTATCACTCCCCTCTCATAGTTAACAGAGTAATCCTGGCCAAGATACTGACGGTCAAACCATCCTGTATAAGGAATATCTCCAGAAATAGGCTCCACAGTCATCTCTACCGTAAATCCTGATATATCGCTTGCTCTATCCTGATCATCTATCCAGATTTCAGCACTTCCAGGGGTGTAAGAAAAAGAAGGGTTACCAAATTCATCCGGAGGATAATCCTGATCAAAGTAAAGCTTAAAATACTTTTTTTTAAAATAACCGGTATCAGGAATATCCCTTTTTTCAAAAGTAGTTTTTCCAGTAAAGGTTTTAGTTTCAGAGATCCCTTTAGTTACACTACCTATTCCCATCAGATAAAAATTTCTCCATTTAGCCCTAATTCTGGCACCAAAGACACTTTCTGAATGAGAAACAAACTCAGTCTTAGGAATAGCTAATGTCAAATCTCCAAGAGCTACTTCTTGAATAAGCTCATTTTTTTCCCCTTTATAGGTTACATGAATTTTCTGTTGTTCAGTGCGGGGAAGAGTATCATCGTAATCCACATCTACAGATATTCTATCTCCAATTTTTCCTTTTACCTTTACCTGGAGCTTTTGTTCTATATCAGTGGTAGAGGTTGACTTTTCTTTTTGCTCTTGAGTTTGGGGATTAAGGTAGTGAAAGTGAGTATACTTTATTCCTATAGTTTTCCTTCCCCTAACTGTAAGGTGGGATTTCCAGGGAAGGTCGGTATCAATTATGCCTGCTTTAAAAGAAGGGGGTGAGAAGAAATCCTCTTTTCCCTCAGAGGAAAGTCGATAAACATAGGGACCAGAGTAAAACTTTTTCTGGGTTGTTTCCCAGAGATCTCCCTGTGAGTAAGCTGGCAAAAAGGTAAAGAAAAACAAAAACAGTACCATCAGGGGGATACCCCCTGAAACCCCCTGGAATATGGCCAGGCCAAATAATTTCGGTAATTTTATTTTCATATTTTTATAATAGCTAAATACTAAAAAACAATCAAGAAAGGCGAGCCTGGATGGAACTAAGATGAGCCTGATAGCCCTCTTCCTTAGCAAGATTGGCAATATCTTTTTCCATTAATTTTAAAGCTTCAGAAGAAATTTTCTGATAGGTTATTCTTTTAAGAAAGGTTTCTACAGAAAGCCCGGAGAAGAATTTAGCTAAGGAGCCTGTAGGCAAGATGTGATTTGTCCCACTAAAGTAATCGCCAGCAGCTACAGGAGAAAATGGACCAAGAAAAACAGAACCAGCATTCTTATTTGAGATAAAATTTTATCAGGATTATCAGTAATTATTTCCAGGTGCTCAGGAGCAAAGTTGTTGCCAAATTGAATTGCCTCATCCATACTATCAACAATTAAAATAGCACCGTAGCTGTCCAGTGACCTCTGAATTATAGCTTTTCTCAATGTAGTAGGAACCAATTTTTTTAGCCTTTTGTAAACTTTACTGGCCAATTTTTCAGAACTAGTCACTAAAACAGAGCAGGCATTCTCATCATGCTCAGCCTGAGCTATTATATCCCAGGCAATATAAGTAGGATTAGCCGAATCATCAGCTATAATGAGAACCTCGCTGGGACCAGCCGGACAATCTATACCAACCTCTCCCAGGGAAGCTAAATAAGATTTAGCCCCGGTAACATAAATATTTCCCGGGCCTACAACTATATCTACTCTGGGAATCATCTGAGTACCATAGGCAAGAGCAGCAATTGCCTGAGGACCTCCGGCATTAATTAAAAGATCTGCACCAGCTATATCAGAGGC